>JBEKZK010000222.1:0-6938 GCA_049509935.1 Xanthobacteraceae bacterium
GGCGCTGATGGGCCAGCGCCTGGCGCAGCGCATGCGGCACCGGCAGCGCCGCCTCGCCGTCCGGCCCGCCCGCGAAGGGGTACGGCTCGGGATGCCCGGCGCCCGGCGGGTAGAGGCGGTGCAGCCCGGTGTGCACGACGACGACCGGCCAGTCGGGGTGGTGCCGGCGCGCTTCGTGGAGCACACGGAGCACCGCGTCCTGGACCGGATCGGAGACCTGCATCACGACGAGCAGGAGGTGCGACTGGTCCTCGCACCAGGCGATGTCGGTTGCCGGGTCGTAGTCGACCTCGCCGAGCCCGCGGGTGTCGAGAAAGCGCAGCAGCGGCGCCTCGGGCGGCACGTCGTAGAACGCCGTAGTCCGGGTGCACGGCTCGAACCCCTCCCCGACCACGGCGCGCGGGTCGCCGGTCAGCGCCGCGACGACCGCGGTCTTGCCGGCGCCGGTCTTGCCGAGGAGCCAGACCACCGGCGCGATCGCCTGGGCGCGGACGCGGGCGTCGGCAGCGTCGGCGGCGCCACGCCCGTCTCCGAACAGCGCGTCGCTGATCGATGTCCACAGCCGGTCGAGAAAGCCCATGCGGATCACGTGTCTGAGAGCCGCGAGGGCCCCTGCCCTCGCAGCCCAAGGCTATCGCATGTGCCCGGGCTTTGCCGCGCGGATTTGTCACCCGCTCGACAACGGATCGGCGATCTGCTCGAGCGAGCGCATTTCGGAATCGACCCCGAGCCTCACCTCGGCCAAGGCGGCGATCAGCATCAGGGCGGCGGCGAACAGGTAGCCGGCGGCGAGCGACCAGGGCGAGCCGGTCTCCAGCAGATAGCCGAACAGCAAGGGCGCGCCGGCGCCCCCGATCGCGGTGCCCAGGGCGTAGAAGATGGCGATCGCCAGCGCCCGCGTCTCCAGCGGAAAGATCTCGCTCGCCGTCAGATAGGCGGAGCTCGCCGCCGCCGAGGCGAAGAAGAAAATCAGCATCCAGGCAAACGTCTGTGTCCACGCCGTGAAGACGCCGAGACCGAGCCCGATCGCGGTTGCGATCATCAGGATGCCGCCGGCCGCGAAGGTTCCGGAAATCATGATGCGCCGGCCGACGGTGTCGAACAGCGATCCGAGCAGCAGCGGCCCGAGAAAATTGCTCGCGGCCAGCGGCAGCAGGTAGAGCCCGGTGCGCTCGGCCGGAACGTTCTGGTAGGTCGTCAGCACCAGGCCATAGGAGAAGAACACGGCGTTGAAGAGAAACGCCTGCGCGGTCATCAGGGTGAGCGCGAGCACGCTGCGGCTGCGGTACTTGCCCAGCATGGTCCGCAGGATCAGGCCGATCCCGAAGCTCTTGCGCGGATGCACCTCGAGGCGCTCCTGCGGCTCATCGAGCCGGGCGCCGGTGTCCTGGCGAACGCGCTGCTCGATGTCCGCCATGGTGGCATCTGCGGCCTGCTTGCGTCCGTGGGTGACGAGCCACCGCGGGCTCTCGGGCACGTGGCGGCGCAGCAACAGGATGCCGAGGCCGAGGACGCCGCCGATCGCGAAGGCGAGGCGCCAGCCGACGTTGGGCGGGAGCACGTCGGGATCGAGAACCAGCAGCGAGGCGCCGGACCCCGCCGCCGCGCCGAGCCAGAAGCTGCCGTTGACGATCAGATCGATCCGGCCGCGAAAGCGCGCCGGGATCAGCTCGTCGATCGCCGAGTTGATCGCCGCGTATTCGCCGCCGATGCCGAGCCCGGTGATCGCCCGAAACGCCGCGAAGCTCCAGAAGCTCCAGGATGTCGCGGTGAGCAGCACGCCGCCGACGTAGACCATGAGGGTGAGGTAGAACACCAGGCGGCGGCCGAAGCGGTCGGTGAGCCAGCCGAACACCACGGCGCCGAGCACCGCGCCGGTCACGTAGGCGGACCCGGCGGCGCCGATCTCGCCGGCGGAGAGCGCCAGCGTCTTGGCGCTCTGCAGCACCGGGCCGATGGCGCCGACGATGGTGACCTCGAGGCCGTCGAGAATCCACGTCACCCCGAGGGCCACCACGACCAGAATGTGGAACCGGCTCCACGGAAGCCGGTCGAGTCGCGCCGGGATGTCGGTCGAGAGGGCGGGCGAACCGGTCGGCGGTCCGGCGCGCGGCGCGGCGTGCAGGGCTGCGGACGACATTCGATATTCCGCTCCTCGGGTCGGGCGTTGCCGGGCTCTGCCCGGACTAAAGCCCGAGCAGCGCCGTCTGTTCCGGTCCGATCGACCATTCTGGCGGCCGAGCAGTCGGTCCGACATCCGGTCGTTAGCCGGACATTAACCATGTGCGTGGCACGGTCGGCCGTTCCGCACTCGGTCAGGGAGCCCGTGATGTCTGTCGTGCCGGAAGGCGGGCCACGCCCGCGGCCGCATGTCGTGGTGGTGGGCAACCACAAGGGCGGCAGCGGCAAGTCCACGGTCGCGATGCACATCATCGTGGCGCTGCTCAAGGCGGGGAAGCGCGTCGCCTCGTTCGATCTCGACGTCAACCAGCAGACGCTGACCCACTACATTGAGAACCGCTGGGCCTGGGCGCAGCAGCACGACCTGCCGCTCGAACTGCCCGACCATTGCTCGATCACCGACGATCAGACGGACCGGATCGAGCGCGACGACGCCGCCGATCACGCCTGGTTCGCGGCGCGGCTCGCCGCGACCGACCGCGACGGCACCTGCGACTTCGTGGTGATCGACACGCCGGGCGGCGTGCAGCACCTCAGCCTCGTCGCCCACGCCATGGCGGACACGCTGGTCACCCCGATCAACGACAGCCTGGTCGACCTCGATGTGATCGTCGCGGTCGGCGCCGCGAAGGACGCCGAGCCGCGACCATCGCGCTATGCGCGGACGGTGGCTTGGGCGCTCGAGGGCCGGCGCCAGGTGTCGGGCCGCTCCACCGACTGGATCGTGCTGCGCAACCGGCTGGCGACGCTCGGATCGCACAATCAGCGCCAGGTCGCCGACATGCTCGAGGCGGTGCGCACGCGGCTCGGGTTTCGCACCGCGCGCGGCCTCTCCGAGCGCCTGGTGTTCCGCGAATACTTCGCGGTGGGCCTGACCGCCTTCGACCGCATGGAGCGCACCGTGCTCGGAGCCCGACCGGGCGCCACCAACCTGGTCGCCCGGCTGGAAGTCCGGGACCTCGTGGAGCAGATCGGCCTGCTGCCCAAGGAACCGCCGGCCCGATTGTCGGGCGACGAGCCCGCGGGTCACGACGGCGGCCAGGCAGGAGCCGGGGTTCGCATCGCGGCGCCTGCCAGGGCTGCCAAGCGCCGGCGGAAGGCCACCATCGCGGCCGAACCCGACGGGCAAGCGGATCGCAGGGCTGCGTCCTGACCGCGTGATCCATCGCCGCCGCACGACGGCCGCGGCGGCCGATTGCCGGACGCCGGGTCCTGCCAAGGGCGGCCCTGCGACCATTCGGCCTGTGGGCAACCACCATCGAGGCAGCGAAATCCGGGCGCGCCTTCGAGCGCAAGCGTACAATCGAACATTACGAATCAACCGGGGTTCTCGAATGCGGCCCTACGTTACCTGCCCGGTCTGCCGGTTCGAAACTCGGCAGGTGTTCCGCGACGACATGTGCACGATCGCGCTGGAACGGACGGCGGCCGACGAACCTCCCGGCAGTCCCGCCTGCCCGGCGCAGTGCTGTCCGAACCTGTGGCGGGCGTCGCGCGAGGCTGGCATCGCCCTGGACGGCGCCGGCCTTCCGGCCGCAGCGACCCTGGCGCCAGCCGCCTGAACGCGGACTGGCGCCGAACGAGGTTGCCCGATACATTCGCCGCGGTTCTCGTGATATCTCGCGTTTACGTCGTATGATTCTGATATCAAAACGGAATCAGGATTGGATGGGGACCCGGCGGTACCTGTCCACAGGCATTGCGCGCGCGTCGGCGCGCAACCCTAGACATGAACGTATTTTCCCCTATGATGGTTTTTTGTTGCCGTGGGCAGCCGTTGCCGTCATTTCTGCAGGTGTCAGATGCGTCCGTCCGGTCTGCCGTCCACGCCGAGCGAGCCCCACGGCCTGAAGATGTCCTTTCAGGACGCGATGGCCAACCTGATCAATGCGTTTGCGCACCCGCGGCCGGCGGTCCACCCGCCGGAGGTCGAAGCCCGGTCCGGAGCCCAACCGAACGCGGACGCCGCGATATCGACCGCCCCCGCGCCTTCCGGCCCCTATGACATCGCGGACGCGCTGGCCGACGTTGCCCGAGCCATTGCTCCACGGACTGCCGCCGCGCCGACGGATGCCGCACCGGTCTCCGTCACGCCTGAGGCTGCCGTCGCCGCAGAGGCGATCTCGGAGCCGAAAGCAGCCGTCGCTCCGAAGCCGGTGGCCGTGGTCAAGGCCGCCACCCCGAAGGCGGCGCTGGCACCCAGGGCAGCCGCGGCGGCGGCGATGCGGGCAGCAAAGCCGGTGAGCGGGCCGGCGGTCGAGGCGAGGAACGACTGGCAACCGATCGCCAGCGCGCCGCTCGACCGCAATGTCCAGGTCGGCGTGACCTCGAGGAAGGGAATCCTGGCGATCTTCTTTCCGTGCCGCCGCACCGAGGCCGGGTGGATCAATGCGGTGGTGAAAGCGCCGCTGCTGCACGAGCCGGCGTGCTGGCGCGAATGGCGTGAAGACTATTTCGAGGGGAGCTGACCGCGGCCGCACCTGATGCGGCGGACGGGCTTCCAACCAAAGTCCAAACATTCGGACCGGGATGCTTTCGTCGACGACCAGTGCGTCGCGACCGCCCGGTCCTGCTCGGCGACAACCCGCCGCATTTCCGTCATGTTCGTTCGGCCGGCGGGCCACCGCGATCGGACCGACGCAGGTGATTCCCGAGAAAAGCTGCCGCATCCGGTGCGGCATCACCGAGCGTGCGGACAGAATTGCACTGCCAGACCAAGTCCTTGGTATCACCGTACGTCCGCCACAAACCAATCAGATGATGCGCACGGTTCGGGAGGGGGTGTACCGCGTCCGCCCGGCTCGGGCGGTCCCGATCGATCCTGGCTTGCCCCCGTGGATGCTGATCGGGACCGTTCTGGGCCGAGCTTCAGGCGGCAACTCGACCGGGCCGGAGCCGGGATGTCGCGGGGATTGCGGCATCCCTGTCAGGCGCCGGCCGGACGACCGACCCGCATCATGCGCCGACGACCTCGAGGGCGACGTCGACGTTGCCGCGAGTGGCGTTCGAATACGGGCAGATCTTTTCGTGCGCCTCCTGGGCCAGCGCGGAGAGCTCGGCCTGCGGCAGGCTCTTGTCCTCGACGTGCAGTTTGACCGCAAGCCCGAAGCCGCCGGCGTCGCGCGGACCGATCGACACCGCGCAGGTGATCGCCGCCTTGGAGGCGTCCTTCTTGTGCTGCTTGCCGACGAAATCCAGGGCGCCGCCGAAGCAGGCCGCATAGCCGGCGGCGAACAGATGCTCCGGCGTGGTGGTGCCGGGCTTGCCCGGGCCGCCCATCTCCTTGGCGACGGACAGGTCGGCGTCGACGGAGCCGTCGCTCGCGTGGGTATGTCCATTGCGTCCGCCGGTCGCGGTGGCGGTGACGGTCAAGAGCGGCTTGATCTTGTCCATGGTTCCTCCTGGGTTCATTTGCGGTGCGGTGGATACCGATTTGCGGGCGACCGCGCCACCCCCCACACCGGACCCGTCGCGCCGCGTCGTCGCCCGAGACAACACGAGCGATTGCACCCCGCTGCGCACCGGGAGTAGGTTGCAATCATCATCTTCCGGCGGTTCACCCCGACCGCGCGGGGTGGTGGAGATCGAGTCCGCGCGCCCGATCCAATCGTGGGCGCGGTTCGCTCCCGGAACGGCGGGCAGCTGCAAACTCGGGGGGCCGGATGAACGATCTCGAACCGGAGGAGCCGCCGGAGGACCCCGGGCCGAAGGAACGGGCCTCCTTTCCGATCGTGGGGATCGGCGGATCGGCCGGAGCCCTCGAGGCGCTGAAGCTGTTCCTGCCGGCTGTGCCCGTCGACAGCCAGATGGCCTTCGTGGTGGTTCTGCACCTCGCGCCGGACCACAAGAGCCTCCTCACCGAGCTTCTGGCGCGGCTCACGCGGCTGCCGGTCAGGTCGATCGATGACGGGACCGAGGTCGAGCCCGGCACGGTCTACGTGATCCCGCCGAACGCCACGCTCACCATCGAGCTCGGCCGGCTGCGCCTCGCGGTTCCGGCGATGCGGCGCGAGCTGCGCACCCCTATCGACGCCTTCCTGATCTCGCTCGCGCAGGACCAGGCCGACAACGCCGGCTGCGTCATCCTGTCGGGCAGCGGCAGCGACGGCACGCTTGGGCTGCGCGCCGTCAAAGAGCACGGCGGGCTGACGCTCGCCCAGGCGGGCGGCGAATACGACGGCATGCTGCGCAGCGCGATCGCCACCGGCCTCGTCGATTTCGTCCTGCCCGCCGAGGAGATACCGGCAAAACTGATCGAGTATTTCCGCCACCCGACGCACGCCGTGAGCCCGGAGCAGCAGGTCGTCGGCCCGGAGACGATCGATTTTCTGGCGGAGATCTGCGCCCTGCTGCGCACCGCGACGGGGAACGATTTCACCGGCTACAAGCACAGCACGATCGTGCGCCGCGTGCAGCGGCGGATGCAGCTCCTGCAGATCGACACGATGCCGGAGTTCATCGATCGCCTGCGCCGAGAGCCGCGCCAGATCGAGTTGCTGTTCGAGGATCTCCTGATCGGCGTGACCAACTTCTTTCGCGACCCCGGAATCTTCGAAAGGCTGGAGACCGCGGTGGTTCCCCGGCTGTTCGACGGCAAAGGGGCGAGCGACACGATCCGCGTCTGGGTTCCCGGCTGCGCCACCGGGGAAGAGGCCTACTCGATCGCCATGCTGCTGCGCGAATGCGCGCCACCGCAGGGTGCGCCAAAGCTTCAGGTTTTCGCGACCGATATCAGCCCGAACGAGCTGGAGGTGGCG
>JBEKZK010000223.1:0-6923 GCA_049509935.1 Xanthobacteraceae bacterium
GCCAAATCCGGTCCTGCCAAATCCGGGGCGGCAAAGCCGAGGACAGTGCAGTCCAGGACGGCAAAGCCCGGTCAGGCAAAGTCCACGTCGGCCAAGCGCGGGCCAGCAAAGGCCGGGACAACTAAGGCCAGGACCGCAACGTCCAGGACGGCAAAGTCGGGCCCGGCAAAGTCCAGGACGGCCAAGTCCAGGACGGCAAAGTCCAAGCCAGTCAATCCTGGTGCAAGCCGGTCCGCGGGAAGCGCAAACCGGAAGCCGGCCGCGAAGGCGAGGCCCGCCACCAGGGCGACCGGCGCACAAGCGCCCGGCCGCATTGCTGCTCCGTCGTCACGGCGGGCGGCGATTTCGCCGCGTCCGGGCACGCGTCCGGGCACGGCGGCGCGCCGCAGCCGGAAGCCGGTTGGGGTCCCGTCCCGACGGCCGAGCGCGGTCCCCGGGGTCGCCGTGACCGGCAAGCTCGGTCCGCGCTACCAGGAGATTTTGACACCGCAGGCGCTCGCGTTGATCGCCGAGCTGCACCGCGCGTTCGAGCCGGCCCGCAAACGCCTGCTCGCCGACCGTGCCGCCCGGCAGCAGCGCTTCGACAACGGCGCGCTGCCCGACTTCCTGGCCGACACCGCAGGGGTTCGCCACGGCGACTGGAAGGTCGCGGCAATCCCCGATGATCTGCTCGACCGGCGTGTCGAAATCACCGGCCCGGTCGACCGCAAGATGATGATCAATGCGCTGAACTCCGGCGCCAACGTCTACATGGCGGATTTCGAGGACGCCAACTCGCCGACCTGGGACAACAACATCGAGGGCCAGATCAATCTGAAGGACCGCTGGGCCGGCCGCCTCGCCTTCACCGATCCGGGGACCGGCAAGGCCTATGCGATCGGCGCGGATCCGGCGGTGATGATCGTGCGACCGCGGGGCTGGCACCTGCTGGAGCAGCATCTCGAGGTCGACGGCGAGCCGGTCTCGGCCGCCCTGTTCGACTTCGGCCTGGCGGTCTTCCACAACGCCGAGGCGCAGATCGCCCAGGGCACCGGTCCCTATTTCTACCTGCCCAAGCTCGAGACCCATCTCGAGGCGCGGCTGTGGAACGACGCCTTCACCTTCGCCCAGAAAAAGCTCGGCATTCCGGGCGGGACCATCAAGGCCACGGTGCTGATCGAGACCCTGCCGGCCGCCTTCGAGATGGACGAGATCCTGTGGGAGCTGCGCGACCACATCGTCGGCCTCAATGCCGGCCGCTGGGACTACATCTTCTCGTTCATCAAGAAGTTCGCCCGGAATTCGCGCTTCGTGCTGCCGGACCGCTCCCAGGTGGTGATGGGCAAGGCGTTCCTGCGCGCCTATGCGCTGCTGCTGATCAAGACCTGCCACCATCGCGGCGCCTTTGCGATGGGCGGGATGGCGGCGCAGATCCCGATCAAGAACAACGACGCCGCCAACGAGGCGGCGTTCGCCAAGGTGCGCGCCGACAAGGAGCGCGAGGCGGGCGACGGTCACGACGGCACCTGGGTGGCGCATCCCGACCTGGTGCCGGTCGCCAAGCAGGTGTTCGACCGCCTGATGCCTGCGCCGAACCAGCTCGACCGGCTGCGCGAGGACGTGGCTGTCACCCGCGACATGCTGCTCGAGATTCACCAGGGCACCAAGACGGAAGCCGGGTTCCGCGAGAACATCCGGGTGGGCGTGCAGTATATCGAGGCGTGGCTGCGCGGCCGCGGCGCGGTGCCGATCTACAATCTGATGGAGGATGCGGCAACAGCCGAGATCTGCCGCGCCCAGATCTGGCAATGGCTCACCTACGGCGCGGTGCTGGAGAACGGAGTCAAGGTCACGGCCGACTTCTTCGAGCGCGCCCTCGCCGAGGAGATGGAGCGGGTGCGCTCCGAGCTCGGTGCCGAGGCCTATGCCAAGGGCCGCTTTCCCGAGGCGATCGGGCTGTTCAGCAAGCTGTCGCTGTCGCCCCGGTTCGAGGAGTTCCTCACCACGCCGGCTTATCAGCTCATCGTGTGACGTTTCCCGCAGTGCGGGATGCCGAAGCGGGGTTGTACTCTTGCGGGCGTAGTGCAAGAATGCGCGGAGGTATCGCCCGCGGCTCGCCGCGACGAGCGGACCGTGAGATCCGACAGCCCGGTTGGCTGCGACGGAGAAGCTTCGGTTCGCGTCGGATCATGCCTGGGGCACGCCATGTCGATCGTTGACGTTCGTCCCCCATTGCAGTCAGCAATGGCGAAAACCTCGTCGCGGCGCCGGACATCCGGGTCGTGCCAGTGGCCGCTGGTGCTGCTCGCAGTCGCCTCGTCGGGTTCTGCATTCGCGCAGGAACCCTTGCTGCGGCCGGGCGAAGCCTACGTGACGCGCTTCTCCGGCGTCGCCGCCGGCCCCGAGGGTCAGCCGGCCCCGGTCATCAATACGGAAGGCACCGTCGGCAGCATCATCGACGTGCGCCTGCCGCGCCAGCCGCCGCAGGGCCAGCACTGGGTCGACGAGCCGCAGCGCAAGCCGGTGACCGCCGGCCAGGTCGGCCAGGTGTTCGGCGTTGCCTTGGACGATTCCGCGCCGCCCAATGTGTTCCTCGCGGCGACCGCGGCGTTCGGCCTGCATCGCACGCCCGACAACAGCCAGTGGATGCCGGGAATGTGGGGGCCGGGGGGCCCCGGCGCCGTCTATGTGCTCGATCGCAATGCCGGCTATCAGCCGCGGGTCTTCACCCAGGTCACGATCAATGGCCGGCCGAACAGCGGCGCGGGTCTCGGCAACATCGCCTACGATCGGTACAACAAGCAGATCTTCGTCACCGACATGGAGACCGGGATGCTGCACCGCTATCGTGCGTCGGACGGCGCCGATGGCGGCTTCTACGATCACGGAACGCAAGGGCGCAGCAAGTTCTTCGACGTCGAGCACAAGCAGCCGGGCAGCCTGCCGCCGATCCCGTTCGATCCCGCATCGACGGCGCGCATCGGCAATTGTCCGTCGAGCAATTTCGCCGGATCGCCGGAATGCTGGAACGTCGCCAAGTCGGGGCGGCGGGTATGGGGCGTCGGGGTATGGCGCAACGACAATTCCGGCGAGACCCGGCTCTATTATGCGGCGTGGAGCAGCCCGGCCTTCGGCAACACCGCCTGGGCGCAACTGCCCGACGAGGACAAGCGCAATGCGATCTGGTCGGTGCTGATCGGGCCGGACGGCAATTTCGATCCGGAGAACGTGCGGCGGGAGTTCGTGCTGCCGGATTTCTTCGACAAGCCGGAGGACATCGCACGGGCCGGATTCAGCCAGCCGGTCAGCGACATCTCGTTTCCTTCCTGCGGTCATCGCGCCGTGATGCTGCTCGCCGAGCGCGGCGGCATGCGCAATCTCGGGTTGGGCGCGGACAATCCGTTCGCGGTTCCCCACGAGGCCCGCGCCATGCGCTACGAGCTCTACCAGGACGGCGAGTGGCGTCCGGTCGGGCGCTATGATGTCGGCTTCTACGACCGCCATAACGAGGGTCAGCCGTTCCTGCGGGCGAACTGCTCGGGCGGGATCGCGTTCGGCTACGACTACAGTCCCGACAACTGGACCGTCAACCTGAGCCAGCCCAGTCAGTTCGTGTGGATCACCGGGGACTCGCTGTGCTCGCCCGACGGCCCGTGCAATCTGGCGCCTGCGTCAGCCGCGGCCGCCGAGCAGCAGGCCCCTCCGCCCGGCCAGGCACCCCCGGCTCAGCAGACGTCGGGGCAGCCGGACCAGGACCCTCAGGCCAACGCCGATGCCGCCAAGGAGCAGGGCGATGATTCCGAGGTCCACGGCTTGCAGGGCATGCGCGAGGCCGCATTCGACGAGATCGCGCCGGCGGCCGCTTTCGCGGCCTATCCGATCGATGGGACCGGACCCTATCCGCCGGCGGGCCCGAGCCAGAGCTATCTGATCGATACCGATATCAATATCGATTCCGGCGGCAACCTCATCCCGGATGAGCTCACGCGCAACGACGCGACGAAGATCGGCGATGTCGCAATTTACGCCACCTGTGTGCCGCCGTCGCCCGGCATGGCCCTGGAGCTGCCGCCGCCTCCACCCGCGACCTTGCTGGTGGAGGAAGGCCACGCGCCCGAGCCGAGCCACCTGCGCTACTATTCGCACGGCCGCGAGCTCAGCCACTTCCGCTGGGCGTCGCACTGGCCGGCGATGAGCCACTACCGCTGGAGCTCGGTGCACGACCGCCGGCGCAGCCGGATTCACGAGGTGGGGCCGAGCCGCGTTCACCGCATGACCCTGAGCTACGTGCACGACGTGCGGCCGAGCTACGTGCACGACCGCCGCCGCAGCCTGGTCCACGACACCCCGTGGAGCCGGCTGCACGACCAGCGGCCGAGCCGCGTCCACGATCTGCGGCGCTCGAGCGAGCACGACCGCAGGCTGTCCGCGGTCAATCACGTGCCGCTCGGCTCCCATGGCGCCGTCCTCAGCCGTGCCCATCACGTGCCCCTCGGCTCGCACCTGATGGCGCTCAGCCGCAACGGCCATTTCCCGATCGGCTCGCATCTGTCGACGATCAGCCGGCGCGGTCACGTGCCTGCCGGGTCGCATCTCCTGGCGGCGAGCCGGCAGACCCACGTCCCGCTCGGCTCGCACAATCGGCTGCAGAGTGAGGGAAGCCACGTGCCGGCAGGCTCCCACACCGTGGCGCAGAGCGCGGTGCAGGGCCACGTGCCGGCCGGTTCGCACACGGTGGCGCAGAGCCGGGTGCAGGGCCATGTGCCGGCTGGTTCGCACACCGTGGCGCAGAGCCAGGCGCAGAACCACCGGCCAGTGGGCTCCCACCTGGCGGCGCAGAGCCAGGCGCAAAGCCACAAACCGGTCGGCTCGCACACCGCCGCAACGTCGCGCCGGGGCTCGCCGACGCTGACCACCAGGCGACCGACGACGACCCACCTGCCGCCGCGGCGGACCACGACCACGACCACGCGGGTGCGGACCAACAAACAGGTCCACGTGACCCGCAGGCCGACGACCGTTCACGTGAATCGCCCGACGGTCAACCGGCCGACGAACGTGAGAAGGCACCGATAGTGACGATCGTGTGGGTGATGTGGGCGGCCATTTGGCGCTGCGTCCTCGCCGCGGCGCTCGTGCTCCCGGTCGTTGCTGGCGCGGCCGCCGAGACCCCGCGGCTCTATTTTCACGAGACCTACGTGGAGGACGCCACTCGCGTCACCGAGCTTCCGATCAAAGACACGGTGGCGATGTTCCAATGGGTCCTGGGCAATCTGAAGGACCGCGTGAAGGTCTATCCAACCGAAAACTACTACTATTTCTACTTCGTCTACAACAGCACCCGCTACGCCGGGAACATTCGGCTCGACGCCAGTGACCGCGACCGCGGCAAGGTGCACTTCGCCTACTACGAGGATCTCGCCGAGTGGAAGGACGAGGAGCCGGTCGCCCACATGGTGCTCGACAGGAAGCACGGGGTGACGGTCGAGAAGGTCGATCGCCTGGCCTACCGGGTTTCGTACAAGGACAAGTCGGTGGTCTTCGAGCTCAACGATCTGGCCGACGTCCGGCCGCCCGCGACCATGCTGGGTCCCGACGAGACATATCTCGGGCCGGTGTTCGACGATTCGGCGATCCGCTTCTTCCTCGTCTACAACACCAGACTGAAGATCTTCCACTATATCCTGGACGAGACGATCCGGCCGGCGGACGAATTCTTCCCCGCCACGAGCACCGACCGCATCCTGATCGGCCGGCGCACCGGCTTTGCATTCTACCGCGACGGCCGGCTCGCGCGAAAAATCCTGATCGGGGTGTTCGAGGGCAACGCCCGGGTCAACAACTATTTCGATGGTCCGTTCGACCAGCTGCCCGACAACTTTCTCGAAGGCGAGACGCTGCGCCGCATCATCCTGGAGATCGAGCCCGGCCTCGCCGGCCGGATCGATCGCTTCGGCGGCTCGCCGGATGGATCGAGTCGCTTCCTGATCGCGCCCTACCTGCACTATCGCTCCGTCGAGGAGCTCGACGTGTTCCATCAATGCGCGACCAGCAAGGACATTGCGCCGGACATCTACTATGCGTGCTTCGTCATCGATCCCGGCGCCGAGGAGGCCGAAGCGGCTGCCGGCGCCGACGCGCCGTCGCGAAAAAAAGCCGCAAAGGCGAGGCATCGCACCGCTCATGTGCGGCAGCCCAGAAGATAGGCTCGCAGGCCGAACCACATCAGCGGAGATCCCGATGCGTCCCCACCTCTCTGGCCCGATCGCCGTTCTCATCGCACTTGCGCTCGGCGATCCCGCCGACGCGGCACTCAAGCGTGTCCCCTATCCGGAGGTCAAGGTCGAGGTCAGCGACCCCTACAAGCCCGACGCCGCCTTCAATGCCATGCGCAAGGCCTTGAGCGACGCGGTGGCGAAGAAGGATTCGGCGGCGCTGTTCGCGCTGATCGGCCCGACCTTCATCTGGTCGATGCAGGGCGCAACCGTCGAGCAACTCGATATGGGCCGCGACTCGCTGCACAATTTCAAGGTGGTGTTCGGCTTCCGCCAGCAGGGCAAGGACGCCGACGGCGGGGTCGAGAACGGGCCGTACTGGGATGCGCTCGCCGCATTCGCCACCGATGGGACCTACTACGAGGAGAACAGCAACCTGGTGTGCGGCCCGATTTCCGGCAGCGTTGCCGACGACCAGGTATTCGAGCAGGCGCGCGGCAAGATCGAGACGAGCGACGAGACCGCCGACTGGTACTTCACGGTTGCCGATACCGCGGTCGCCAAGGCGCCCGGCGATGCCGGTCCGCCGGTCGGAAAGGTCGGCAAGGTGGCGCTGCCGGTGCTCAACTCCTATCCGTCGCCGGAGGCCAAGCCGCCGGTCGCGCCGACCCATCTGGAGGTGCTGATGCCGAACGGCAAGACCGGCTGGATCCCGGCCTCGGCGGCGCG
>JBEKZK010000224.1:0-6890 GCA_049509935.1 Xanthobacteraceae bacterium
TTCGGAATCCAAAGGCGCACTAGCAAGTCTATGATTCTAGTGCGGCTTTTAGGATTTGAAGTTCCTATGACGAGCGTGCCGCACATCTGATAGGAACTTCAAATCCGCCGCACTAGGGGCGGGCGGGGGACGCGGCTGGGCACGCCGAATCGACTGCACGGCGCGTCGATCGCTCTCCCGCCGACCCGACCCGCCCGTGCGGCTGACCCGACTTTGCCTATCGACTATGCTGATGGGGGCCGCTATGGGCGGTGGCGCGGCCGCCGGTCCACGGCCGACGGGCAGGAGCCATGACAAATGACGGGAGCCGCGTCGGGAAAGACCCACCGGGACGAAAACTTCCCGGTCGCCTCTCTCCTGATCCAGGAACGCCTGCGGCCGGCGATTCTCGCATTCTACCGCTTCGCCCGGGCGGCGGACGATGTCGCCGATCACCCGCGCCTGCCGGCCGATGAAAAGCTGGCCCTGCTCGATCGCCTCGAGGAGACGCTGCTCGGCCGGATGGACGGTGCGGAGGACGCTCTGCCGTTGCGCCGAGCGCTGGCCGAACGAGGCCAGTCGCCGCGCCACGGGCAGGATCTCCTCAAGGCCTTCCGCCAGGACGTCACCAGGCGTCGCTACCAGGATTGGGACGACCTGATCGAGTACTGTGCCTGGTCGGCTATGCCGGTCGGCCGTTTCGTGCTCGACGTCCATGGCGAAAGTCGTGCCACCTGGCCCGCCAGCGACGCCCTGTGCGCGGCCCTGCAGGTCATCAACCACCTGCAGGACTGTGCCATCGACTATCGCAACCTCGACCGGGTCTACATTCCGCTGGACGCGCTGGAGCGCAACGGCGCGACCGTGCAGGCGCTCGCCGCAGGCCAGGCGACGCCCGGCCTGCGGCAATGCATCGGCGAGCTCGCCCGGTCCACCTCGGCGCTGCTCGACCAAGCCGAGCCGCTCGCAGGGCAGGTGAACGACCTGCGCCTCGGCCTGGAGATCGCCGTCATCCAGCGCCTCGCCCGAACGCTGACCGGACTGCTGATGCGGCGTGACCCCTTGAGCGAGCGCGTCCATCTGAGCAAGGCCGGCGTCGCGGCTGTGGGCTCCTCCGCGATCATGCTGGGCCTCGGCCGGCGCATCGCTCGCCGCCTCGGCGCCGCAGGCACCCGGCCGCAAGATGCCTGACGCAAGAGCGCTTTCCGATAAGGTTGACCATGAAATCTCACGGGCCGTGAGCGGAAAGCGCTCTAGCGTCGATATTTGTCGCATTTCCTTTCGGAAAACCGGTGTCCACTTTTCCGGGAAATGCTTTAGCTTTCGACCAGGCGAATGACCGTCACCGAAACCACAACCGCCGCCAGGCGCGCCTCGGGAAGCTCGTTCTATACGGCGATGCGCATCATGCCGCGCCGCCAGCGCGATGCGATGTTCGAGATCTACTCGTTCTGCCGCGCGGTCGACGACGTCGCCGACGACAAGGGCCCCCGCGCAACGCGTCTTGCCGAGCTGACCCGCTGGCGGGCGCACGTCGATGCGGTCTATGCCGGCCGTGAGCCGCCGCAGCTTCGCAACCTTGCGGCCGCGGTGGAGACGTTCGCGCTCGAACGTGCGGATTTCCTCGCCGTCATCGACGGCATGGAAATGGACGTCATTGCCGACATCCGCGCCCCCGACAGCGACACGCTCGATCTCTACTGCGATCGCGTCGCCAGCGCGGTCGGCCGTCTGTCGGTGAACGTCTTCGGCATGCGGCGGAGCGACGGCGTCACGCTCGCCCATCACCTCGGTCGTGCGCTTCAGCTCACCAACATCCTGCGCGACCTCGACGAGGACGCCGACATCGGACGTCTCTACTTGCCGCGCGAAGCGCTTCTGGGAGCCGGCATCACCACGACCGAGCCGGCGCTGGCGATGATGAACCCGGCGCTGGGCGAGGCCTGCGCGCCCCTGGTGGCGCGCGCCTGGAACCACTTCGGCGAAGCCGACGCGGTCATGCGGCGTTGGCCGCGACGTGTGGTGCGGACCCCGAGGATCATGTCGACGGCGTACCGGCTCAAGCTCGCGCATCTCGAGCAGCGCGGCTGGTCGGCACCGCGTCTGCCGGTCCGGGTGAGCCGCCCGCGCCTGATCTGGGCGCTGCTTCGCAGCGCCGTCGTCTGATGGCCCAGGGCATCGTCCATGTCATCGGCGGAGGACTCGCCGGTCTGGCGGCGGCCGTCCGCCTGAGCAACTCCGGCGTCACCGTCCATCTGCACGAGGCGGCGGGCCAGGCCGGCGGCCGCTGCCGCTCGTATCACGATGCCGCAATCGGGACGACCATCGACAACGGCAATCACCTGGTCTTCTCGGGAAACCGCGCGACGCGGGACTACCTGAGGCGGATCGGCGCCGATGACCGGCTCGAAGGGCCGCCGCAATCCATCTTTCCGTTCGTCGATCTGGCGACCGGCGAACGATGGTGTCTGCGGCCCAATGCGGGCCGCCTGCCATGGTGGATCATGCGGGCTGGCCGTCGCGTGCCTGGCACCGGCGCGGCCGACTATCTCGGCGTCGCGCCGCTGATGTGGGCACGGCCCGATCAGACGATCGGCGAGGTGATGCGGTGCCACGGCACGATCTATCACCGCCTGTGGCACCCGGTGCTGTTGGCCGCGCTGAACACCGACCCGCCGGACGCGTCCGCGCATCTTGCCGGTGCGGTGATCCGCGAAACGCTCGGATCGGGCGGCCGCGCGTGCCGGCCGCTGATCGCGCGCGCCGGGCTCGCTCACGCGTTCGTCGAACCGGCGATCGGGTTTCTCGAGAAACGCGGATCATTGATCCTGTTCAATCATCGGCTGCGATCGATGACGTTCGGCGCCGGGCGGGTCGAGGCTCTCGATTTCGGCGAGGAGACGGTGCGGTCGGGCCCCGGCGACGGCATCGTTCTGGCGGTTCCGCCATGGGTCGCCGCTTCCCTGGTGCCCGACCTGTCGGCGCCCTCGGAGTTTCGAGCCATCGTCAACGCGCATTTCCGCGTCGCTTCGCCGAAGGACCTCGCGCCCATGACCGGGGTGGTGAACGGCACGGTGGAGTGGATCTTTTCCTTCCCGGACCGGCTCTCGGTGACGATCAGCGGCGCCGACCGGCTGCTCGAGGTGCCGCGCGAAGCGCTCGCCCGCGATCTCTGGGACGAGGTGTCCCGCATCACCGGCGTTGCAGGGCCGCTGCCCCCATGGCAGATCATCAAGGAACGCAGGGCCACCTTTGCGTCGCTGCCGCGGGAGGACGCCAAGCGTCCGGGGACCGCCACCGCCTGGAGCAACCTGGCGCTGGCGGGCGACTGGACCGCGACCGGCCTGCCGGCGACGATCGAGGGGGCGATCCGTTCCGGCGACGCGGCCGCCGACCAACTGAGCGGCCAGCGTAGATTGTCGTCATGACCGAAGCGTTCGTCGCCCTGCGGCTCGGAAATGCCCGGCGGAGCGCGTTCGGGATGTGAGCCGCCGCTCCGCGCCGCAGGAAAACCCGGCGGCATCAGCATTCCCTTCAGCATTCCACGAAAGAATTGCCTGATCGGAGAGGATTCACTACCATTTTGCCAGCGGCGTGTATGAACGATGGGCCGGGGGGCCATGTTCGCAGCCAATCGTATCGGTTCCTGGAACGGCAGGCGCAAAAAGAGGGACTGCGGAGGGAGTCCATGACTCTCGCCGCTGTGGACGGTCACAACGGTCTGCACCCGCCGGCCCCGGACCCGCGCGGCGAAGCACTGGGGATCATCGGTCTGCTGCGCGCGCTCCGGCACAATCCGCTGGAGACCTGGACCCGCGAGCATTTCGAGAAGCCGATCGTTGCTGGAGGCTTGGCGACCGCACGTGCGGTGGTGATCAGCGAGCCTGCCGCCATCCGCCGCGTGCTGTTGGAGAACGCCGCCAACTACCGCAAGGACGCGCTGACCCTGCGCATCCTGTCGGCCGGACTGTCCAACGGCCTGCTCACGGCCGAAGGCGAGCAATGGCGCACCCAGCGCCGCACGCTCGCTCCAATGTTCGCGCGCCGTACCGTTTCGAGCTTCGCACCCGCAATGGCTGCTGCCGCCGATGCGCTCGTGGCGCGCTGGCACCGCCACCCCGACGGCGCCGTCCTCGATGTCGCGGCGGAAGTCACGCGCGTCACGCTGGAGGTGCTGGAGCGCACCATCTTTTCCGACGGGCTCGGAACCGACACGGAGAAGTTTCGCGCCATCATGGCGGACTATTTCGACACGATCGGCAAGATCGATCCGTTCGACGTGCTCGGCTTGCCCGATGTCGTGCCGCGGCTGACACGGTGGCGGGCGCGCGGAACGCTGCGCTTCTTCGATGCCGCCGTCGATACGATCATCTCGACGCGTCGCCGCAACCTCGCGCTCGATCCTGCGGGCGTGCCCCACGACATTCTGACGCTCCTGCTGGAGGCGCAGGATCCGGAGACCGGCCAGGGCATGAGCGAAGCCGAGGTCCGAGGCAACATCATCACCTTCATCGCGGCCGGCCACGAGACCACGTCGAACACGCTCGCCTGGTCGATTTTCCTGCTGTCTCAGTCGGCGCAGAGGCGCGCGCGCGTCGTCGCCGAGTGCCGCCGCGAGATCGGGGGGGCGATCGGCGGCCTGGCCGAACGCCTGGTGGAGACGCGGGCCGTGATCGAGGAGGCGATCCGCCTCTATCCGCCGATCGTCGCCATGAGTCGCGCGGCGATCGGAGCGGACAATCTCGCCGGCCACCGCATCAGGCCGGGCACCATGGTGGTGATCGCGCCCTACGTCCTGCATCGCCACCGCCGCCTGTGGGACCGTCCGGATGCCTTCGACCCCAACAGGTTTCTGGGGCAAGCCCGCGACCGCATCGATCGCTACGCCTATCTGCCGTTCGGAGCGGGGCCGCGCATCTGCATCGGCTCTGCGTTCTCGCTGCAGGAGGCCACGCTGGTTCTGGCCAAGATCACGAGCAACTTCGACCTCGAGGTTGCGCCCGGCCATCCGGTCTGGCCGCTGCAGAGGGTGACGCTCCGGCCCAGGGGCGGTCTTCCGATGGTGGTGAGACGGCGTCCCTCGTGATTCCGCCATCTTGTCGCCCTGTCGTCGCCGCGATTGGCCGCAGGCAATATCGGAAAACCCTCCGACCGGCGGTACCGGAGACAGGAATGGCGGGACTTTTGTATTGTGAATCGGCGATATTTGTATTTACCTACAGGTTCTGCATCGTGCCTCGTGAACGGCCATCTGATCCAAGGCGCGATATCGGCCCGAAGGGGAAGGGATCATTTCTGCGGGGGGTGGTTCACCTGACCACCGTTTGTCATCGCCGACGCAAGGTCGCGAGGCGCCTCGCGGCGGGCGTCGGCGTGTCTGCGTGATGAATGTCGCAACGGCGACCACTCTGAGCGTCGGTCGTGTCGTGGTCGGCGGGTTGGTCGGCGGGTTGGTCGGCGGGTTGGTGGGCGACTTGCACGGTGCGGTCCCGGTCACTCAGGACGGCGAGCAGGATTGAAGGGTTGGATGATGAACGTTCGGCCGATTGTCGCAGTGGCCTGCCTGTCGTTCGAGGCACGCATCGCAGCGGGGCCCGGCGTAACGGTCCTGTGCGGCGATGGAGAACGGCTACCCGAGAAGCTGGAATCCGCGGTTCGCCACGGCAGCACCGGCATCATCAGCTTCGGCATCGCCGGTGGTCTCTCGCCCGCCCTCGCCCCCGGTCATTGGGTCGTGGCCTCGAAGGTCGTCTCCGCGGCCGGGCAATTCCCGACCGACCGGATGTGGTCGCAGCGGCTGCTTCGCGCCCTCCCCGGCGCCATTCACGCGGCGATCGCCGGGGTCGATGCGCCGGTCGCCGAGGCTGCCACCAAACACTCGCTCGGCTGCGCGACCCAGACCGTGGCGGTCGACATGGAATCGCATGTCGCCGCGAGGATTGCGGCCGCGCATGGCCTCCCTTTCGCGGCGTGCCGGGTCATCATCGACCCGGCCCATCGCACGCTGCCGCCGGCGGCGCTGCTCGGCCTGCGCGATGACGGGTCATCCGACCCCGGCGCGGTGTTGCGCTCGCTGCTGCGCCAGCCGGGCCAGCTCCCCGCCCTGCTGCGGGTCGCGCTCGACGCGCGGGCCGCGCGGCGCGCCCTACTCGGCGGCCGCCGGCAGCTTGGAGCCGGACTTGGATTCCCGGATTTCGGCGAGCTTCAGCTCAACGTGGCGTGAGAACACGAAGTTGGCCGGCCGCTGGCGGTCCAGCGGGATCTCCGGCGCCATGGCGCCTTCGGTGCGCACCCCGCGCAGCGCCACCCCGAGCGCCTTGATGGGATGCGTGATGGCGTCCTGCACGGCGGTCGCCTCGTAGCCACTGTGCACCATGCAGTCGGCGCACTTCTCGTAGTTGCCGGTGCCGTAGGCGTCCCAATCGGTCTCATCCATCAGCTCGCGGAACGACTTGGCGTAGCCTTCGCCGAGCAGATAGCACGGCCGCTGCCAGCCGAACACGGTTCGCGTCGGATTGCCCCACGGTGTGCAATGGTAGGTCTGATTGCCGGCGAGGAAGTCCAGGAACAGACCAGACTGGCTGAACGACCAGTCGCGACCTCCGCGACCGCGGCGGAAAATATCGCGGAACAGATGCTTGGTCTTTTCGCGGTTCAGGAAATGCTTCTGGTCGGGCGCCCGCTCGTAGGCGTAGCCGGGTGACACCGTAATGCAGTCGACGCCGACCTCGCGAACCGAATCGAAGAACTTGGCGGTGCGCTCCGGGTCCGCCGTGTTGAACAGCGTGCAATTGATGTTGACGCGGAAGCCGCGCTGCTTGGCGGCCTTGATCGCCGCCACCGCACGATCGTACACGCCGGTCTGGCACACCGAGCTGTCGTGCGCCTCCTTGTCGCCGTCGAGGTGCACC
>JBEKZK010000225.1:0-6872 GCA_049509935.1 Xanthobacteraceae bacterium
AATCGCTGGCACGGACGGGCAAATCGTAGCCCGGATGAAATCCGGGAGCGGCCTCCTTTGCGGCACTGGCGCGGGCGGGCTTGTGGGTAGAGCCCTACGCTGCCTTGCCGCTGGGCCGTGCCTTCGGCAAATCACGGAAGCACCGCGCGGTCGGGTCCAGAATGTCCCGCGGCCTCTCGTGGCAGCGGCTTGCCGGCCTTCATGTATCCCTCGATCGCGGTGACGACGCAATCGCGCGCGTTCGCCCGGGCTTCGTCTTCGGTGGCGCCTTCGGTCAACGCCTCCGGGATGGCGGGAAAGCGCACAAGCCACCACCCGTTCTCCTGTCGCTCCAAAGTGTATCGATATCCGAGCGCCACGATTTTCACTCCTCCATGTCCTCTTTGGTCAGGCCCAGCTGATCGAGCATCGCCTTGAGGAGGCCGGGCCCAATTTCCTTCTTCCGATCCTTCAGGGTCAACTGAATCAGTTGCGCACCGATCTGAACGCTGGTTCATTCCTTCTGTCGCGGCGAACCCCGATTTGGCATGATCTATCGGCGCACCGAGAAGGTGGTTCGGCGGCTGGCCCAGCGCCACGCCGCCATCCTGGCGGCGGCGCGGGCGGCGGCCGACGAGGGTGGCATGGCGGCGGTGCAGATCGCCCCGGTCGCCGAGCGCGCCGGCATCGCGGCCGGCACCGTCTATCGCTACTTTCCGGCCAAGAGCGATCTGGTCGCCGCCCTGGTGGCAAGCGTGGCCGACAGTGAGATCGGCGCACTGCGGCATGCGGCGGATGCGGCGCCCGGGCCACTGTCCGCCATTGCGGCGGCGGTCACCACGTTTGCGGCGCGGGCGCTGGCGCGCCGCAGGCTGGCCTGGGCGGTGATCGCCGAGCCGGTCGACCCGGACGTCGAGGGCGTACGGCTCGGCTTCCGCCGGGCTCTGGCGGCGGAGCTCCAGAGATGCATCGAGACCGCGACGCGCGGCGGGCAATTGCCGGCGCAGGACGCAGCCCTGGCCGCCGCCGCGCTGGTCGGGGCGCTGCTCGAAGGGTTGATCGGACCGCTCGCACCGCACGCCACGGATGAGCCGGCCCGACGGCGCGAGTCGGTGCAGGCGATGACGCTGATCGCACTGCGCGCCGTAGGCGTGGTCGACGCCCACGCGCGCGGCCTCGTGATGCAGACCGCGGTGCCTGACGGCGAGGCGACACCCGAGACGATCTTTGGATCATATCCGGATCAGACTTGATCATGATCTCGAGCGAGATGCCTACCGTTGCGTCACGTGCGGACACTGACACGGCCCACCTTCTGGAGCATAATCAAGCATTATTGTTTCATCCGGTCAGTTGCTCACATCGGCAGTGGCGCGAGTCGTACAGGTTGGGATTTTTTGCTTGCAGCACGACTTGCCGTCCATCAGCCTCGAATTGAGGATCAGAAGAGTCGCAAATCCCCCGTCGTGCTCGCGATGGCCAACTCGGGCATTGCGCAGACGACGATGGCGCAGCGCAAGAGTGAGTTGGGACTCCGTTGGCCCGCGTGCAGCACCGTGGTGAGGAGGCAGTCGTGCGCACTTCGTGTGCCGAGGATCGTTCGGCATCCCGTCGCTCGAGCCGGGCGTCAATGGCCGGCGGGCCCCAGCGTCGGACGCGGTCGCGGGCTCCATGAAGCCGCTCCGCGTCCTCGTCGTCGAAAGCCCGACCGGCGATACCGCCTCGATGATTGGCGCCATGGACATCGCCGGCTTCGAGAAGCAGGTCGCCTCGGTCGGCTCGGCGGAGTCGATGCGGGCGGCGATGACGACGTCGTCATGGGACATCGTCGTGTGCGACGACGGCCTGCCCGGGTTCGGTGCGGCGGCCGCGCTCGAGCTCACGCGTGAGCTCGGCGACACCACGCCGGTGCTGATCGTCTCCGGCGCCATGGGTGAGGAGAAGGCGGCGGAGCTGATGGCGGCGGGCGCTGCCGACGTCCTGCTCAAGGACAATATCGGCCCGCGTCTCGCGCTCACGGTGCGGCGGGAGCTGGCAGCCAGTGATGCCCGCCGGCGCGCCGCGCGCAGCGAGCAGCGCATCCGCGACCTGGTCGAGATCTCCGCGGACTCGATCTGGGAAACCGACCGCGACCATCGGTTCACGTTCTTTACCGACCTGCAGCCGAGAGCCGTCAATTTTCGGCTGCAGGACGTTCTCGGCAGGACGCCGTGGGAGCTCGCCGGCGCGGACCCGGATCACGATGAGATCTGGGCTCGTCACCGGGAGCATCTCGCCGCGCGCCGGCCGTTCCGCGGATTTCGCATCGCCATGCCGACCGTCGCCGGAAAGTTCATCCGGTTGTCGGTCAGCGGCAAGCCGGTGTTCGACGAGAGCGGCCAGTTCACCGGGTACCACGGAACATCGACCAACGAGACGGCCTTGCTCGAAGCCCACGATCGGGCCGAGCGAGCGGAGGCGCTGTTGCGCGATGCGGTCGACAGCATGTCGGAAGGGCTGGTGATCTACGACGACGCGGACCGCCTCGTCATGTGCAACGAGAGTTACCTACGGACGTCCGGCGCATGCGCTGACGACCTGGTCCCGGGCCGGTGCTTCGCCGATGTCTTGCAGGACGGCGTCTCGAAGGGACAGTACCCGGACGCCATCGGTGGCGGCGATGAGTGGCTCGCCGAGCGCTTGCGCCGGCACCGCGTGCTCGAGGGCGCGGTCGAGGAGCGATTGAGCGACGGACGGTGGTCGCTCGTCACCGAGCGGAGGATGCGCAACGGCTGGACCGCCGGCCTGCGGATCGACATCACCGCCCAGAAGGCGGCCGAGCAGGCACTGCGCGACAGCGAGCAGATGGCGCGCCGGATCGTTGACACCGCACTCGACGCATTCGTTCAGATCGATGAACGCGGGGCCATCGAGGAATGGAACCCGCAAGCGGCGGCCCTGTTCGGGTGGTCCCGCGAGGAGGTCCTCGGCAGGCCCTTCGAGGCCGTGCTGAAGCCGCGCGGCCGACCGGCGCAGCAGCCGGGATGGCTCGCGGAGCTGCGGCATGCCGGCGACGCGGCGAGCCCCGGGACGCGCGTCCAGCTCGATGCCGTGCGGCGGGACGGCAGAGAGATCAAGCTCGAATTGACCGCAACGGCACTTCGCCGTCGCGACGGATGCGTGCTCAATGCGTTCATCAGGGACGTGACCGAGCAGATCGCCAGTGAGGAGCGGTTGCGGCAAACGCAGAAGATGGAAGCCATCGGTCAGCTGACGGGAGGCGTCGCCCACGATTTCAACAATATCCTGACAGTGATCATCGGCACCGTGCAGCTGCTGGCCGATGCGATCGACCATGACGCCAAGCTCGCCGCGATCTTGAGGATGATCGACGAGGCGGCCGAGCGAGGGGCCGAGCTGACGCGGCACCTCCTCGCGTTTGCCCGGCGTCAGCCGCTGCAGCCGCGGCCGACCGACGTCAACGCATTGATCGTCGATGCGGTCAAGCTGCTGCGGCCCACGCTCGGCGAGAACGTCGAGATCAAATCCGCACTGAACGATGCGGTCTGGCCCGCAATGGTCGATCCGTCTCAGCTCACAACCGCCCTGATCAATCTTGCGGTCAACTCCCGGGACGCCATGCCGAACGGCGGCGAATTGACGATCGAGACCAGGAACGTCGTCATCGCCGAATCGCATGTCGAGCCCTGGCGCGACGCGGCGGCGGGCACCTACGTGCTGATCGCCATCAGCGACACCGGAACCGGAATACCGGCGCCGATTCGCGACAAGGTGTTCGATCCGTTCTTTACCACCAAGCCACCCGGCAAGGGGACCGGTCTCGGGCTGAGCATGGTCTACGGATTCGTCAAGCAGTCGGGCGGACATATCGATATCGACAGCCAGGAAGGCCGCGGAACCTCGATCACGATCCTTCTGCCGCGGGCGGATGGGCAAGGGGAGGCTGCGGCGGACGCGGCGCCCGTCATCCCCCTGGCGACCGGCCGGCAGACCATTCTGGTCGTGGAGGACGACGACATGGTGCGCGGCAATGTCGATGCACAGCTGCAGAGCCTCGGCTACGCCACGGTGGTGGCCGCAAGCGCCGACGAAGCTCTGGCATTCATCGACCTCGGCGTCCCGGTGGATCTGCTGTTCACCGACGTGGTCATGCGCGGCGCGATGAACGGGCGCCAACTCGCCGACGAGATCGTGAAACGCCGGCCTTCGCTCAATGTGCTCTTTACCTCGGGCTATTCCGAGGATGCCATCGTCGATGAGGACGGGCTCGACCCGGACGTCCAGCTGCTCGCCAAACCCTACCGACGGGCCGATCTGGCGAACAAGATCCGGATTGCGCTCGAGCGGGCACCGATCTCCAGAGCGCTTTCCGATTAGGTTGAAGTGCTCTAATGCGACATCATCACCGGCACCGTCATCGAGGTGAGGATGCCGCGGGTGGCGCCGCCGAGAATGAACTCGCGCAGGCGCGAATGTCCGTAGCCGCCCATCACGATGAAGTCGATCGACGAATCCGCCGCATACGACAGTACTGTGTTGGCGACGTCGATGCCGCCGGTGACGATGCGCTTGACGTCGACCTTCAGCCCATGGCGCGCCAGGTGCTGGGCGATGTCGGCGCCGGGAAGCTCGTCGCTCTTCACCCCTTCCGACGCCACGATGACGACGTCGACCGATTTGGCGCGGACGAGGAACGGCATGGCGTCCCCGATGGAGCGCGCCGCGTTCCTGCTGCCGTCCCAGCCGATCATCACACGATCGAGCTTCAGCCCGTCGCGCTGGATGTAGGGCACCACGACCACCGGCCGTCCCGACTCGAACAGGGCGGCCTCGATGATCAACTCCTCGGGCGCCACCTTGTCGGGTTCGGCCTGGCCGACCACCGAGAGATCGAACCGCCGCGCCACGCGGCCGAACAGGTCGGAGGCGCCGGCGATGCTCGCGCCCATGATGCGAGATTCGGCGGAGAGCCCGGCGCGGCGAGCCCTCTCCTCGAAGTGCGCCACCGCCTCGCCGGCCGCCTTTTCGGAATCGGCGCGCTGCGCCTCGATATAGTTGGCCGGAATGCCGCCCATGATGGTCGGCGGCAGCACCGGCTCGTAGGCGAAGGCGATCCCCGCAATGTGGGCCGCGAAGGCATCGGCGATGGAGACCGCATAGTCGGCCGCGTAATCGCGCTCGGCCCCGATGGTGAGATTGACGACGAGATCCTTGATCATGGCTGGCTCTGGTTCCACTCGGGCGGGCGACGGCTGCGACCTGAGGCCCGCGGTGACGTCGACGGTCGACTTCTACAGGCGATGGCCGGGCCGCGGCCTTGACGCATGTCAAATGAAGGCGCCGGGCCTCGAGAAAGCAAATCTGTGCCGATCATGTGCCGTGGTCGCCGACGCGGCGGCCGCGGTCGTGATGCCGCGCCCCGCTCGAGCTTAGCACCCCTGAACTCGATCGTCATGCCGCCCGGCATGACGACGTCGGTGAAAAGGATGTCGGCGGTTACGCGCCGCTGGCCAGCATCTGCAGCGCGTTGCAGGATCCGCCGGGCGAACGCCGGCGGCTTTGTGCCGCCATCGCGGCGGCTCTATTGGATCGACAGGTCCTCAACCGCGCGCTGGACTTCGGCGAGCAACGCCGAGACCCGGGCAATCACGCGGTTGATCGTGTCGGGACTCACCTGCGGGGTGGCCAGGAGGCCCGGGAATGCCTCGGCGCGAGCCACCAGGTCGCGTTCGATTGCCGCGAGCGTGAACAGCGTGGCGGTCTTGTTGGCGCGGCCGAACGCCAGCGCCAGATCTTTCAGGGCATCCTGAAGGAGCCTGGCAATCAAGGCTTCGCCGACACGATCGGAACTCGGGGTGGATGCACTCATTATTTGCATTCTATTCCGTATTAGTTCTTTGATATGTATTGCCATATTTGATGTTCCATAAATAATGAATTGATCTGCCCGGGAGGGCATCACAAAAAATACTTATAGGAAAGAAATATTATTGATGGATCATGCTATCTTTGATATATAACTAATCGTTGGGACCTGTTGAAGGTTGCGGACCTCTTGCTGTCAGGCACTCGTCGCGGTGAAGATTGTCCGCTCGAGCCGGAGCATTGCTCGCGCCAGGTTGCAAAGGCGGCCCGAATCGCGCGGGCGGGGCCGTCGACCGGCTTCGCCCCCGTGCGACCTGGACGGGCGCCAGCAGATTTTGACGGCAGATCGGTCGCCGGGTTCCCGGCGCAGATCACCGTTGCACTCTCCGTTTCGGCCGGGCGCGGCGCCGCCGCTCCCAGTAGACACCGAACTCGCAAGTGGCGCATGTTCTCCTGAACAATGCGCCGGCGAGCGATGCAGGGAGGCTGTCGATGTCGGTCAAGATGCCCGAGCCGGACGCGGGCGTGGTCGCCCGGCGCGAGGAGATCGTCCGCGCGTTGCGGGCGATCGTTGCGGGCGAGGGCGTGATCGCGTCCGAGCAGGAGATGCGGCCCTACGAGACGGATGGCCTCACCGCCTATCGGCAGTTGCCCATGGTGGTGGTGCTTCCCGAGACGACGAGCCAGGTCGCCAAGATTCTACGCTACTGCCATCGCCACAACGTCAAGGTGGTGCCGCGCGGGGCCGGCACCTCGCTGTCGGGGGGCGCCCTGCCGCTCGCCGACGGCGTGCTGCTCGGCATGGCGAAGTTCAACCGCGTGCTCGACATCGACGTCGACAACCGCGTGGTGGTGGCGCAGCCGGGCGTCACCAATCTGGGCATCACCCAGGCGGTCGAGCATCTCGGCTTCTACTACGCGCCGGACCCGTCCTCGCAGATCGCCTGCACGATCGGCGGCAACGTGGCGGAGAACTCCGGCGGCGTGCATTGCCTCAAGTATGGCATGACCACCAACAACGTGCTCGG
>JBEKZK010000226.1:0-6863 GCA_049509935.1 Xanthobacteraceae bacterium
GACGCTGCAGCTCAATGTCGTGTTCGACAGCTCCGCCTCGATGATCGTCGGAGCGACCACGACCGACGTGAACTTGATCACCACCTGGGTGAGCAAGAACTGGAACTCGGTGAAGCCGGGGGATCCGGCACCGAAGTATCCCGGCGGCGACAATCCGCCGTGCGCGTTCGCCTGTCACGACGTCGGCTCCTCGACGCAGCCCAGCGATATCGCCGCCGGCCTCGCCAACGCTCACAAGGCCGGGGCGACGACGCGTTTCGACGTCATGATCGCGGCGGGCGAGCAGCTGCTCAGTCACATCCAGACCGAGCAGGCGAGCAATCCCATGCTGGCGAACAATACCTACCTGTTCAACGTGATGTCGTTCGATACCTCGCTGCATCAGTGGGGTCTCAACAACATGAACTTCAACACCGCCAACCAGGCGGTGCAATCGGTCTCACCTGGTCTCGACACCCACATGTATTCCTCGCTGTCGCAGCTTGCCCTCCAGGTCGGGACCCAGGGCAACGGCTCGTCGGCATCGTCTCCACTCAAGTTCGTGATCCTGATCACCGACGGGCTGTCGTCGGATCGCAGCGGAAACTGGAACTGCGCATATTGGGGCAACGACACCAACTGGAGCTGGCAGAGCACGTGCTTCAACAGCTCGCCCTATCCGACCACGATCGATTCCGGGGAATGCGAGCAGATCAAGAACAGTGGCATCATCCTGGCCATCCTGGAAACGCCTTATGTTGCGCTGACCGGGGAGTCGCCGAACGTCCACCCCTATGAGGACACCGTCCGGCACGTGATCTATCCAGGCGGTCCGAACACCGTGAGCGCGGTCAGCGCGGCGCTGTCGAGCTGCGCATCGACGGGCTATTATTTCCAGGCATCGAGCTCGTCCGACATCGCGACCGGGTTCACCACCCTGACCGACAAGTTCATCTACAACACGCCTTACCTGATGAAGTGAGCGCTACAGCGCTTCCCGGTCATAGTGAGAGTAGCACAGGCGGCTCCCGCAGAATTGTCGATTGCGGCGAGGGAATCGGCGTTATGATGGCGATCGCGGCCGCGTCCGCGGCCGATCCGACATCCAGGGAGGAAGCAATGGCCAAGACCAGGCGCAAGGCCGCGGCCGCGAGCGCGCGGCCGCTGCGTGCGAAAGCCAGGACCGCCGCCCGCCGGCCCGGCGCGCGGGCCAAGCCGAAGGCGACCGCGAAGCCGAAGCCGAAAGCGAAGCCGAAGGCGCTCGGCAAGGCGCGGCCCGGGCACCGCTTCACGGTGAGCCACCATCGCGACGAGGATTTCAGGACCGACGGCCTGCGCGCCTACGCGGCCTACCGCAACCTCGGGATCGATGCGGCGACCGACGGCATGGTGGTGGCGCAGGTGGTCCGCTTCGTGCCGCCATGCCGCCCCGAAGAGGTCTCCAAGCTGCACTATCACGACGTCGATTTTCAGATGGTCTACGTGCTCAAGGGCTGGATGACATCAGAGTTCGAAGGGCAGGGCGCGATCACCATGAGGGCCGGCTCATGCTGGATCCAGCCGCCGCGCATCAAGCACAAGGTGGTCGACTACTCGGATGACTGCGAGGTGCTGGAGATCGTGCTGCCCGCCGAGTTCGAGACCGTGACGCTTGAGCCTTGACGTTCGTTTGAAACGTTTCGCGATCTATTTCACCCCGCCGCCGGGCTCGGCGCTGGCGCGGCTTGGCGCCGCCGTGCTGGGCTACGATTGCGACTCCGGCGCCGAGGTCGCCCAGCCGGTGCTGCCGGGGATCCCGGCGGCCGAGCTCGCATCGGCGACCGGCGAGCCTCGCCGCTACGGCTTCCACGCGACGCTCGCGGCGCCGTTCCATCTGGCCGGCACCGAGACCGAGGCCGGTCTGCTGGCGGCGCTCGAAGCCTTTGCACGGTCGCACCCGCCGGTGGCGCTGGGAAGGCTCTCGATCGGCCTCATCGGCGGCTTCATCGTGCTCATGCCGTCGACGTCCGATGCGGTCGCGCTCGCGGCCGATTGCGTGCGGGCGTTCCACCGCTTCCGCGCGCCGCTGGCGGCGCCCGACCGCGCGCGGCGCATCGCCGCCGGGCTCACGGCGCGGCAGCTCGAGCATCTCGAGCGCTGGGGCTATCCGTATGTGCTCGACGAGTTCCGCTTGCACATGACGCTGGCGGGCCCGCTGCCGACAGCGCGGCGGGAACCCATGCGCACCGCCCTCGCGGCGCTGTTCGCCGCGCAAGCCGACCGCCCGCTGCTGATCGATGCGGTCTCCCTGGTGCGCCAGGACGATGGCGCCGCGCGGTTTCGCGTGGTTCGCCGCGAGCCGCTGCGCGGCTGACTACAGCGGCCTCCCGCCCGTCGGCGGACTGTGGTAGACGTGCCACGGAACAGTCGCGCGGCGGTCTTCATCACGACGCGCGCTGAAGCGAGGCGCTTGCATGCTTGTGCTCGACGGCGTCACTCGCCGCTTCGGCGATTTCACCGCCGTATCCAATGTCTCGCTGACCGTCGAGACAGGCAGCTTCGTCGGAATCGTCGGGCGCTCCGGCGCCGGCAAGTCGACGTTGCTGCGCCTGATCAACCGGCTGGTCGAGCCGACAGAGGGCCGCATCTCGTTCCGGGGCTCCGACGTGACCGCCCTGCGCGGCCGCAGCCTGCGCCAATGGCGCGCCCGTTGCGCCATGATCTTCCAGCAGTTCAACCTGGTCGGCCGGCTCGACGTGTTGACCAACGTGCTGATCGGGCGGCTCGGCGAGGTCGCGGCCTGGCGCGCGATGCTCGGACTGTGGAGCGAGGAGGATCGCGCCATCGCGCTGTCCGCGCTCGAGCAGATCGACATCGGCGCCCTGGCGGCGCAACGCGCCGACCGGCTCTCCGGCGGCGAGCAGCAGCGCGTCGCCATCGCCCGCGCCCTGGTGCAGGAGCCCGATGTGCTGCTCGCCGATGAGCCGATCGCGTCGCTCGATCCCCGCAACACCCGGGTCGTCATGGACGCCCTGCGTCGGATCAATCGGGATTTCGGCATCACGGTGATCTGCAACCTGCACTCGCCGGAGCTTGCCAGGTCGTATTGCGGGCGCATCGTCGGCATGGCGGCTGGCAGGATCGTGTTCGACGGCGAGCCGGAGGCGCTGACCGACGCGGCGGCGCGCGATCTCTACGGGGACGAGGCCGCGGAGGTCGTGGATGCCGCCGAGCGCGGCCGCGATCGCGAGAGAGTGCCGGTCGGCGTCACCGCGGCGGCTTGAACCGACAGGAGAAGACCTCATGCTCGATCGTCGCACGCTGCTCGCCTCGATGGCCGGCGCGCTGGTGGCCGGCAGCGCCCGCGCGCAAGCCTGGAAGGCGCAGTACCCCGAGCTCGTGCTCGCCGTCACTCCGGCGGAGAACGCCTCGGGCGTCGCCGAGCGCTATGCGCCGTGGGTCGCGTATCTCTCCAGGGAGCTCGGCGTGAAGGTGACGCTGCGCATCGCCAACGACTACGCGGCGGTGATCGAGGGGCAGAAGGCCGGCAACATCCACATCGGGTACTATGGCCCGGCGGCGCTGGCGCGCGCCCTCAAGGTCACCAACGCCGGTGTCGAGCCCTTCATCACCACGATCAACCACGACGGCAGCGTCGGCTACTATTCGGTCGCCTACGTGAAGTCCGACAGCCCGTACCGGCGAATCGAGGATCTCAAAGGCAAGAACGTCGGCTTCGTCGACCCCAACTCGGCGTCGGGCAACAACGTGCCGCGCTTCGCCCTCGACAAGATGGGAATCGATCCCGATCAGTACTTCGCCAAGGTGGTCTATGCCGGCAGCCACGAGAACGCCGTGATCGCCGTCATCCAGGGCACCGTCGACGTCGCGTTCAACTGGTGGAACTCGGACGCCGACTCCAACCTGGCCCGCATGATCAACAAGGGCATGGTGAAGAAGGACGACCTGCGCATCATCTTCAAGTCGGAGCTGATCCAGGGCGCGCCCTTTGCGTATCTGGTCTCGCTGCCGGACGACCTGAAGCTCGCCATCACGACCGCCTTCGTCGAAGGGCCGAGCAAGGACAAGGCCGCCTTCGAGCGGATGTCGGACGGCCACGATCGCGGATTCGCCCTCGTCACCGCCGCCGACTACACCTCGACCATCGAGCTCATCGAGTTCGTCGACAGGCTCAGGCGCAAGAAGCCGCCGTCCTGACCGGCCCGCACCGGCCGCCATGGCGACCGCGGTCCCGCGTCGTCCGGTAGCAGAGCTCGCGCCGCTGATCGCCGGCTACCGTCGGGCGGTCGCGGCGCGGCGGCGGCGGACCGCGACGGTCATCCTGGTGATCATCGCCGCCTCCGTCCTCGCCGGCGCTGTGGGCGAGGTCGACCCGAGGACGCTCGTCGCCAATCTTCACCGGCTGCCGGGCTACCTGCGCGACATCACGCCGGTGCTGACCTTCGCCAACCTCCGCGCCGACCTCGCCGATTGGTACTGGAACCTCGGCCACTGGCTGAACCTTCTCGCCGATACGTTGCTGATCGCCTATCTGGCGAGCCTCGCCGGCGCGATCGGCGGATTCGTTCTGTGTTTCGCCGCGAGCGCCAACCTGACGCGCAGCCGGATCCTGCGGTTCGCGGCGCGACGGTTCCTCGAGCTCTGCCGCACCGTGCCGGACATCGTCTTCGCCCTCATCTTCGTCGTCGCCTTCGGCCTCGGCGCCATGCCGGGCGTCATGGCGATCGCGATCCACAGCACCGGGGCGCTCGGCAAGCTGTTCGCCGAGGCGGTCGAAAACATCGACATGAGGCCGGTGGAGGGGGTGACCGCGGCGGGCGGATCGTGGGCCACGGTGGTGCGTTTCGCGGTGGTGCCTCAGGTGCTGCCCAACTTCGCCTCATACGCGCTGCTGCGCTTCGAGATCAACGCCCGGTCGGCGACCGTCATCGGTTTCGTCGGCGCCGGTGGCATCGGCCAGGATCTGCTCGAGGCGATCCGGAAATTCTACTATTCGGACGTGTCGGCGATCCTGCTGCTGATCATCGGCATGGTGATGATCATCGACATCACGACGGAGCGCATCCGCCATGCGCTGATCGGCCGGGACCCGCGGCGATGAGCAGATTGCGCGACGCCGTGCGCGCCGACCGGGCGGGGCTCGCCGCCCGGCATCCGGCGGCGTTCGCGCCGGCGCCGGCGCGCCGCGTGCTCGCCGTAGCGGCGATCGCGAGCCTCGCGGCGCTCGCGCTCTTTGCGGCCTGGCGGCTCGAATTCTCACTCGCGCGGTTCGGCTCGGGCATCGTGCAGCTCGGCCATTTCGTCTCGCTGATGGTGCCGCCGTCCTCCGGCGGACGGCTGCCGACCTATGTGAAAGCGCTGGGCGAGACGCTGGCCATCGCGTTCCTCGGCACCCTGCTGGCGGCCCTGCTGGCGCTGCCGCTCGGCTTCCTGGCCGCCCGCAACGTGGTGACAAACCGCATCGTGCACGTGGCCTGCCGGCGCGTCCTCGACACCATCCGCGGCATCGACGTGCTGATCTGGGCGCTGGTCTTCATCAACGTGGTCGGCCTCGGCCCGTTCGCCGGCATCCTGGCGATTGCGGCGTCGGATACCGGCGCCTTCGGCAAGCTGTTCTCGGAAGCATACGAGGCCGCCGATCCCGGCCCCGTCGAGGCGGTGATGGCCTGCGGCGGCTCGCGGCTCGAGGCGATCCGGTTCGGCCTGCTGCCGCAGACCTCACCGGTGATCATCAGCCAGGTGCTGTATCTGTTCGAGTCGAACACCCGGTCGGCCACCATCATCGGCATCGTCGGCGCCGGCGGCATCGGCCTGCACCTGGTCGAGCAGATCCGCGTGCTCGAATGGCCGACCGTGGCGTTCCTGGTCCTGATGATCCTGGTCACCGTCGCGGTCATCGACTGGCTGTCGACGCGGCTGCGGCTGGCGATCATCGGACGCGGCCGGGTGGCGGCGTGAGCGGGTCGCGGCGGACTTCGGCCCGCCCGGCGCTCGTCGGGACCCGCTCCAGGCAGCGCCCGAACAGCTGGCCGCAAGACGCCGCCCGACTTGTTCAACAGGATCTGCAGCCGATGAGCCATCTGACGAGATGCGCCCGCGATGTCATGCAAATCGTCCCCACGGCGTGGCGCATCATATCCGTAAATACACGCAATTCCAATGGGATCGCGCGACAATTAGTTGTTTGCTTTTGGCAGAGGTGATATTAGGTTGGCACATATTTCAACACTGATTCGGTATTGAAAGATCAATCCTCGAGCTTGCCAGCAGTGGCAGGCGGTGTCCAAGGGAGCGTGCGGAGGGTGGCTGCTTGGCGGCAGCTATGACGCACGCACCAACTTCAGGTTGCATAGTCAGTGTCGGAGTGAGCCCGGACGAGGCCGGCTCCATCCCAGCGCGCGGCGCATCTCGAGCCGACGGCGTCGCGTGCAGGCAGAGAGAAAACAGGTGCAGACCATGCGAACCATCACATTTGCCACCCAGAAGGGCGGCTCCGGCAAATCGACGCTGGCGATCGGGCTCGCGGTCGCCGCCATGCAGGCGGGCGAGCGGGTCTTTCTGCTCGACACCGACCGCCAGGGCACGGTTGCCAACTGGACGACGCGACGATCCAATCCGGAACCCGGCAACGAGCACGTGGCCGACGGTTACGGCCTCGATCGCACGGTGAGCGAGCTCGCCAGAGACGGCTATACGCTCGCCATCATCGACACTCCTGGCAGCAACGACAGCTCGACGGCGGCAGCGATTCGGGCCGCGGACCTCTGCCTGATCCCGGCGCGACCCAGTCCGGCCGACATTGAGGCAACGCACCCGACCCTGTCGGCGATCCGCCGGCTGAACAAGGAGTTCGCCTTCGTGCTCAACCAGACGCCGGTGCGCAG
>JBEKZK010000227.1:0-6854 GCA_049509935.1 Xanthobacteraceae bacterium
AGCGCGTCGGTGAGCGGCGACACGGCCGGCGGCACGACGTCGCCGAGGACGAGCAGGCCGTCGGACCGCAGCAGCCGCCGGAACAGGACGAGCAACGCGCTCAGCTCCGCCGGCTCGAGGTATTGGGCGACCGAAATCATCACCACGAGGTCGACCGAGCGGTCCGGACAGTGCGCGAGCTGATGCGGAGACAGCACCTCGATCCGGGAGATATCGGCGAAGCGGCGGGCAAGGCCCGCGCGCACCTTCTCGGCCGCGTCGACCAGGATCAGCCGGTGCACCCGGTCGGCCACGCGGTCCGCATGCAGCGCCTCGCCGCAGCCGAAATCGACCACCGTCGCGGCCGGCGAGGCCACGTGCTCGGCAATGTCGTCGGCGATCGCCCGATAGTGCAGGTCGCGGTGGCGATCGTTCACATAGATGCTGTGATCCGAATTCCAGAAGGCGATCCAGCCGCCCATTGCTCACACCCCGCAGGCGGCGCAACTAAAGGCGACGCGGCGCCGGACGCCACCGCTCGGGTTCGCCGGCGCCCTGGTTGGCCTAGGCCCGCCACAGGCGGGTGAGCGGCCCTTGCGGCCCGAAGACCGGGTCGGCGGTGGGAAGTGGTACCTGGGGGATCGCGGCCAGGGCTCGCCCATGCTCGCGCGGCGTGCCGCGACAGAGATTGTAGGTGCCGGCCGGCGGGTAGGCGCCGATCACCACCAGGTCGACGCTCTGCTCCGCGCGTTGATGGCCGGTGCCGGCGGGCAGCACCGCGACGTCTCCGGCTGCCACCTCGATCTCCTCGCCACGACTGCCGCCGAAGCGCACCCGGGCGCGGCCGCGGGCGATGCCGAGCACCTCGTGGATCATCGAATGGTAGTGGGTGAAAGGATAGATCCCGTTGCGCCACATGCCGCCCCAGCCGTTGCGGGCGAAGATCTCCTCGATCGCGCGCTCGGGGTCGGGAGTGCCGGCGAGGTTGATCGCCCGGCGATAGACCAGCAGCGGCAGCGACGGATTGTTGGGAATGATCCCGTCATCCGCAAACAGGAAAGTGAGTGGATCGGCGAGCTCGGTCGATACAGCCATGGAATGAATGTCTCGCTGCCCCGCAGTCAATAACCAGCCGGTCGGCTCATGGTTCATCTCGTCGCGGCTTAATCGGGTTGCTGTCGGCCTGCGGTCTTGTACGTACGCATAAAGTCGACGAAACGCGTGAATAAATAGTGACTGTCGCGCGGCCCGGGCGAGCCTTCGGGATGGTACTGAACGGAAAATACCGGCCTGTCCCGCAACGCGATGCCGCAGTTCGAGCCGTCGAACAGCGACACGTGGGTCTCCTCGGCGCTCGCCGGCAGGCTGTCCCGGTCGAGCGCGAACCCGTGGTTCATCGAGGTGATCTCGACCTTGCCGGTCGTGAGATCCTTGACCGGGTGGTTGGCGCCGTGATGCCCCTGATGCATCTTCCGGGTCGTGCCGCCGACCGCGAGGCCGAGCATCTGGTGCCCGAGGCAGATTCCGAACGTCGGGACCCCCGATTCGATCACCCGGCGGATCACCGGCACGGCATATTCGCCGGTGGCGGCCGGGTCGCCCGGCCCATTGGACAGGAACACGCCATCGGGCCGGAGCGCGAAAATCTCCTCCGCGGAGGTCTGCGCCGGAACGACTGTGACCATGCAGCCGCTTCCGGCCAGCAGCCGCAGGATGTTGCGCTTGATGCCGTAGTCGATGGCGACGACGTGAAAGGTCGGGGTGTGCTGCCGGCCATAGCCTCGGCCCCACTGCCACGAGGTCTCGTCCCAGGTGAAGCGTTGCGCTCCGGTGACCATCGGCACCAGGTCCATGCCGACGAGGCCGGGCCATGCCGCCGCCTCGGCCTTCAGTGCCGGAAGGTCGAACTCGCCGGACGGCGCGTGGGCGATCACCGCATTGGGCATGCCGTTCTGGCGGATCAGGCTGGTCAGCGCGCGGGTGTCGATGCCGCACAGTCCGACGATGCCGCGGCTCTTCAGCCACTGGTCGAGGCTCCGGGTGGCGCGGTAGCTCGACGGCTCGGTGATGGTGGTGCGCAGGATCACGCCGCGCGCGCCCGGCGTCGCCGCCAGGTTGACGGTCTCGATGTCCTCCTCGTTGGTGCCGACATTGCCGATGTGCGGGAACGTGAAGGTGATGATCTGGCCCGCATAGGAGGGGTCGGTCAGGATCTCCTCGTAGCCCGTCATCGCGGTGTTGAAGCACACCTCGCCGACCGCCGACCCGGTGGCGCCGAGGCCGATGCCCTCGAGCACCGTGCCGTCGGCGAGCACCAGCACGGCGGTCGGCCGCGGCTCGGCCCAGCCGGAGACAGCTTGCGTCTGTGTCATGGGGTCTTACTTGCGTATTGTGCCGCGATAGGCAAGGGGGCCGCGGGCTCCAGCCATGCGGTCAGCGAATGTGCGCGCCCAACAGGGGAATACCAGCCGTGCTGCGTGACGACATCAACACCGCCCTCAAGTCCGCCATGAAGGCCGGCGACAAGCGTCGGGTCTCGACCCTGCGGATGATCAATGCGGCGCTCAAGGACCGCGACATCGAGGCGCGCGGACAGGGCAGGTCCGCGCTCTCCGACGACGACCTGCTCGGCCTGCTGCAGAAGATGATCAAGCAGCGCCAGGAATCCCTCGACATCTACGACAAGGCCGGGCGCACCGACCTCGCCGCCCAGGAGCGCGAGGAGATCGCCATCATCTCGGCGTACCTGCCGCAGCAGATGTCCGACGACGAGGCGCGGGGCGTGATCGCCGGCGTCATCCGGGAAACCGGCGCCGCCGGCATGAAGGACATGGGCCGGGTGATGGCGGTGCTGAAGGAACGCCACGCCGGCAAGATGGATTTTGCCAAGGTGAGCGGCCTGGTGAAGGGGCTGCTGACCGGGTGAGGGGATCGGTGAGCCAGGAGACGACAACCATGGTTGGTGCCATGCACCAGCTTGCTCCCATGCTCTCGGTTGCCTCCTTCCGGGCGTGGCTCACGTCACGGCCGGACGAGGAGCATTGGGAATTGATCGACGGCGTGCCGACGATGGCGCCGCCGCCGAATCGCCGCCATCAGCGCATCGCGAGCAATCTGGAGTCGCTGCTGAACACGGCGCTCAAGCGCCACGATCCGTCATTGGTCGCCTATCACGACATCGGCGTGAACATCGTTTCCGCCGTGCCCTACGATCCCGAGCCGGACGTGGCGGTCGTCCGCGAGGAGGAAAATCCGGACCCGCGGTACGCCGAGCGCTTCTATCTGGCGGCCGAGGTCCTGTCCGAAAGCGACAAGGGCGTCATCGAGAGCAAGCGGGACATCTATCGCGCGCATCAGTCCTGCACCTGCATTCTGCTGGTCCGCCAGGATCGCATGGAGATCGTGGTGGACCGCAAGAGCGGCGAGGACTGGCGCTCGCAGGTGCTGCAGGGCGCCGACACGCTTTCCCTGCCGGAGTTCGGTCTGGTCTGCCAGGTCGCGGATGTCTACGGGGACACGCCGCTCGCTTGAGCTCGCTTCCCTTGCCGCGGGGAGCACCCGCGCCGGAATGGTCAACCCGGCTGCCGCACCGCCGCGCCGCAGCGCGGGCAGGCGGCCGGATGGCAGGCGCGGCAGAAGGGCTTGCCGCACGACGCGCAGGCCGCCTGGCCGGCCGGCTCGGTCAGGTGCAGCTTGTCGTCGCAGACCAGCCGCACCCGGTCGAGACCGAGCCCCCAGTCGCAGGGCGGCGGCTCGGTCAGCCGCGCCATGCGATGCCAGTCGAGCCGGATCAGTCGTTCGCCCTTGCGCCGGCGAACCTGCACGTCGATGCGCTGCACCGGCAGATAGAGGTCCAGCGCCTGCACCCAGTCGACCGTGACCCGCAGCGCATAATTGTGCCGCAGGTCGTCGACCTTGGCGAGGTGCTCGCGCTCGATCGCCGCGACCCGCAGGGTCTCGCGGCGGCGCTCGGCCTCGGCCTTGTCGCCGTCGGCGCCATCGAGCGCTGCCAGCCTGCGCAGCGACGCGGCGCGCAGATCGTCGTGATAGCGGTGCACGCGAGTGCGGTCGCGCTCGAGACGGGCGCGCATGGCGCGCAGAAACGGCGCCAGCGCGTCACGGATGCGCGCATCGAGCAACGGGCGCACGCGCCGCTCGAGCGTCGCCGCATCCCACGCCGGGCCGGCGGCGAGGCGTACCGCGGGCTCCGGCGGCTGCCAGTCCGTCTCCCCGATCAAGGACGGACGCAGCCGCTCGAACACCTCGTCGATCACGGCGCCGGTGCCGAGATTGAACCCGAGCCACACCAGCCCTTCGCGCTTTTCGTCGGACAGCGCGGTGTAGCGGAACGTCAGCACCAGGCAGCGCGTCCAGGTGGCGGTGACGGCGTGGAACCGCCACACCGCGTTGGGCAGATCGAGCGCGCGGTCGAGCACCCGCTCGGGGTCGGCGAGTTGCGCCGTGCTCGCCGGCAACGTGAGCTGCCGTTCCGCCCAGCGTCCGCGCTCGCCGAGCAGCGCGCCGAAGCGGTCGAGCCAGTCGCCTTCGAGGCCGACCGGGATGGCGTCGCGCGGCAGCGCGGCGCCGAAGCCGAGGCGCGCCAGTTCCGGCCATCCCATCGCGGTTCTCAGCGCGTCCGGAGCCAAGAGCTCGAGCCCTTCCGGCTCCACCGGCTCGACCACGGCGCCCTCGAGCTCGAGCACGTCGGCGACGAAATCCCTGAGCGCGCCCATCTGGTTCCTGCCCGGCCGTTCACGCGGTCTCGAAATCTTCGCCGAACAAGGCGTCGTCGAGCGCCTTGGCGCCTTCGTGCTGGCGCCGCGCATCGTCGAGCCGCCGGCCGATCGCGTCGAAGGCTTGCGCTCGTCCGGCCTCCGTCGTCTGCAGCCAGGCGTCGAGCACCAGCTCGGCGAAATCGCCCTCCTCCTCGATATCGCCCAGGATGGCGCCGACCTCGCCGATCACCAGCTCGAACATGGAGATCTTCTCGTCGAGCAGTTTGAGCACCTGCTCCTCCAGGGTGCCGCGGCTCACCAGGTTGAGCACGAACACCTCGCGCTGCTGGCCGATGCGGTCGATGCGGCCGATACGCTGCTCGATCGCCATCGGGTTCCACGGGACGTCGAAATTGATCAGCGTGTTGCAGAACTGGATGTTGCGGCCCTCGCCGCCCGACTCGGTCGACAGCAGCACCGGTGCGCGGTCGCGAAACGCCGCGATGGCGGCATCCTTGTCGGGGCCGCTGAGGCTGCCGTCGAAGCGCGCGAAGGCTATGCCGGCGCGCGTCAGCAGATCGCCGAGATGCGCCAGCGTCTCGCGGTAGTGCACGAAGACGAGCTTCTTTTCCTCCGGGTTGCGCCGCAGCAGCTCGATGAGCGCGGCCTCCTTGGCGCCGACGCCGATCCCGGCGAACTGCTGCGCCAGGGCCTGCCAGGACGGGGCGTCCGGATGGCGTGCTGCGAACCGCGCGACCGCGGCCGCCGCGGCCGCCGGGGAGGACCCGGCGGCGCCGAGCAGATGCCGGAGCGCGAGCCGGGCGCGCCCTGGATCGTCGCCGCCGGCAATGGCGCGCACCGCGGCGATCAGATCCTGATAGGCGGCGCGCTCGGCGGGCTCGCCCTCCACCTGCACGGTCGCGGCATGCCGGCGGGGCAGGCGCAGCGCCACCACGGCGCGGGTGTTGCGGATCATCGCGCCGCGCATCAGCTCGCGCAGGCTCCCCGCATTGGCCGGCCGGCGCGGCTGGCCGGCCGTCATGTAGGCGGCACGAAACTCCTTCAGCGTCTTGAAGATGCCGGGCTTGAGCAGGGTCAGCACGTTATAGAGCTCGATCAGGTCGTTCTGCACCGGCGTCGCCGACAGCAGCAGCAGGAAGCGCTTGTTGAGGGCATCGACCAGCTTGTAGCCCTGGCTGCTGCGCTCGCGCAGGTGATGCGCCTCGTCGACGATGACGAGGTCGAAGCTGCGCCGGATGAGGTGCTCGGCATGCTCGCGCCGGCGGGCGAGCGCCAGCGAGGCGATCAGGCGCTTCTGGCTCCAGAATCGATCGGGGTCGCTGCGCAGCAGCGGATCGTGGGTGGTGGCGCAGGGAATGTCGAACTTGGTCTCCAGCTCCTCGTGCCACTGGCCGACCAGCGACGCCGGCACCAGGACCAGAACGCGTTCCACCATGCCGCGCAGCAGATACTCCTTGAGCACCATGCCGGCCTCGATGGTCTTGCCGAGCCCGACCTCGTCGGCGAGCAGAACCCGGCCACGGAACTGCTTGAGCACCTTGCGCACGGTCTCGACCTGATGCCACAGCGTCTCGATGCCGTGCAGGTGCGGCAGGCACAGCAGCTCGTCGAAGCCCTGCGCCAGCCCGAGATGGGCGAAGCGCTCGCGCAGATGGTAGAGCCGGCCATCCGGCTCGGGCGCGCTGCCCGCCGCCGCCGCGAGCGCCGTCAGGTCGAGATCGACCGCGAACGGCACGTCGATGTCGACCCGAGGCAATCCCGGCACGACGATCGGCGATGGCGTCGGGGCGGGGGCGGGCGGCGCGGCCGCGGCCTTGCGCGCCTTGCCGACGGCCTTGGCCGGCGGCTTGCCGGCGGTCTTCGCCATGCGCCGTGCGGACATGTCTCGCCCCATGATGCGGTCGAGCCGAGCCGTGAGCCAACGGTGCCGCTCCCACCCGGCCGGAAAGCAGCGCATCGCCGGCATCAGCTCGGTCATGCGGTGGCGCTCGAGCAGCAGGCGCGCCGCTCCGAGCTTGCCCTGCTCGGCGAGCGTCAGGGCGGTCAGCAGATGGTGCGTGCCGGTCGGGACGAAACGCTTGGCGTAGCGCTTCAGGAACGCCTGCGCCCGTTCGGGACGAGCATCGAGCAGCGCCGCGG
>JBEKZK010000228.1:0-6851 GCA_049509935.1 Xanthobacteraceae bacterium
ACGGCTTCCGCAGTGCCGAGGCGCAGCTGCTCGACCTCCAGCAGGAGGTGGTGCCCCACCTGAGCGGCCTGCTGGCGATGCTGGTGCCCAATGCCGGCGCCCTGATGCGGTCCAACATCGTGCACCGGCCGGTGCCGCCGCCGCGATTGTCGTCGCTCGGCAGCTACGTGGCGCTCGATCTCGAGGAGTCGTGGTGGTCGCTGCTGTGGAAGGCGCGTCCGGCGCCGCTGCAGCGCGGACGTGAGGTCGAGCGGCTGGTCAAGAGCGAATTTCGCGCCGTGGTGGAACGGCTGATCCACGCCTGCGAGGACAGCCTGAGCGATCACGTGGTGCGCACCACCGAATGGTCGTTCGGGATCTGCGAGACCATCGCCCGCTCGGTCGGCGAGCGGCGCGAGCGGCTGGTGCAGCACTACGAGAAGCTGGAGCACGAGATCGACGGCGTCACCAGCCAGCGCAATGCGGACGAGCAGCGCGGATACATGGCCGCACTGGGCCGGCGCCTCGATGTGTGCACAGCCGTGCGACAGCGGCTGGAGCGCCTCGAGGGCGAGATCGCGCGCGACCTGCCGTCCGCCGCCGAATAGCCTGCGAGCCGCACGATGAAGCAACTGCTGGCAGACCTGGGAGATGCCGAACGCCATCTGCGTCTGCGGGCCGAGCGCATTCCCGGCCTTCGTGAGCACGCCGACGCGTTGGCGCGCCTGCAGACCCTGGCAACGGTGCGGCCGCGCGTGATCCTGGTCGGCGAGAGCAATGTCGGAAAGACCTCGATTGCCAATCTGCTGCTCGACCAGGCGGTGCTGCCCGACAGCGTCGTCACCAACACCCGGCGGCCGCTGGTGCTGCACCACGCGGCGACGGTCGGCGTGGTCGGCCTCGGACCCGGGGGCCGCATCGACCTGCTCGCCGGGCCCGCCGGCATCGCGGAGGTGTCCAGCATCGAGCGTCTCGAGGTCGGGTTGCCCAGTGATCGGCTGCTGAGCTTCGACCTCGTCGACACCCCCGGCCTCACGGAGGCCGATGGGCTCGATCCCCTGGAGTTGCGCACCAGCGACGTGCTGCTGTGGTGCACAATCGCGACCCAGGCCTGGAAGGCGAGCGAGCGCGGATTGTGGATGGCGCTGCCGGCCCGACATCGCCGGGACGCCATTCTGGTCGTGACCCACCGGGATGCGCTGCGCCGGGAGGAGGACGTCGCCAAGGTCGCCGGCCGGCTGGCGATCGAGACCGAGGGATGCTTCCGCTCGACCGTGTTCGTCGGCGCCATCGCGGACGACGGCCAGCCTGCCGAGACGCCGGGCGGCAACGGCCTCCTCGACCTGGAGCGGCGGATCGAGGAGAGCTTGGCCGCGATCGCGCACCGCCGGCGCCGGGCCGCGTACCGGATCGCCAGCCACATCGTTCGCGACAGCGTGACGGTGATCGCCGGCGGTCGCTCGGTGTCGCCGCTGCGGGCGCTTGCCGCTCGCCTGCGTCGCCGCCGGCGTCCAGCGTGGCGATCGATCATGCGTTTGCCGACACCGAATGTGCGCGAGCGCCGCCTGCGTCCATCGCGCGGTCGCGGACTCGTGCTCGTCGACGCGCCGGCGAGGACCCGCAAGGCGGTCGGTCCATGATCGACCGGGTCGATGTCGACATCATGGTTCATCGCCGGCGGTGACGGCGGGCGCCGGCGCCGCTTCCCGGCTGGTTCGTCGCTCTCGCCAGCCGCATGGGCTATGGGGCGGAGGAGGCGCGGTCCAGCCCAAAGGTCTGCGCCAGCAGATCCGCGATCGGTCCGACGCCGAATCTGACCGGATCCACCGCGGGCAGCCGGTATTGCTCCGACATGCGGCGCAACAGCGGCTCCGCGTCGCTGGCGATGAGCGCCTGGGTATTGACGGCGATTCCGACGCAGCGGATGTCCGGATTGGTCAGACGTCCGCAGCGGACCGTGGCGTCGATTACCGCATCGATGGTCGGCAGCGCGTTCGCAACACCGCGCATCCGCGTGCGTGTCGGCTCGTGGCAGACGACGAAAGCATCCGGCTGCGAGCCATGGAGCAGACCGAGCGTGACCGCCGCAAAGGAGGGATGGAACAGCGAGCCCTGCCCCTCGATGATGTCCCAATGACCCGGGTCCGCCGCCGGCGACAGCCACTCCGCGGCTCCCGATATGAAGTCCGCGACCACCGCGTCGATGGCGACGCCATGCCCGGAGATGAACAAGCCGGTCTGTCCGGTGGCGCGAAAGTCCGCGGCGAACCCGCGCGCCCGCATCTCGCGCTCGAGCGCCAGCGCCGCATACTTCTTGCCGACCGAACAGTCGGTCCCGACGGTGAGCAGCCTGCGTCCCGGGCGGCGGGTTCCCTTTCCGGGCTCGAACTGCTCGGTTGGATGGCGCACGTCGAACAAATTCCGCCCGTTGCGACGGGCGGCCTCAGCCACCGCCGGGATGCCGGTCAGCCGCACGTGCAGCCCGCTGGCCACGTCCAACCCGTTCTCGAGCGCCTCCAGGATGGTTGGCACCCAATGCTCGGGAAGCCGTCCGCCCGCGTTGGCGACGCCGATGATCATGGTGCGCGCCCCGCCGTGGCCGGCCTCGGCGACGGTCAGGTCCGGGATCCCGAGGTCGGCCCGGCAGCCCGGAAGCCGCAGCTGGCCGAGACACCAGTCCAGCCGCCAGTCGGCAATGCCGTGCGCTGTCTTGGCTGCCAGCGCGTCGGCGACATCACCCAGGAACAACAGATAGGGCCGTTTGATATCCATCATGCGCTCCCTTCGGGTCGCCGAGAACGGAGCAGTCCGGCGACATCATGGAGGCCAGCTCAACGCGGATGCGGGCTAAACAAAACTGGAATCCGATGGTCGCCGGGTGCATGATGCGCTCATGACAGACCCCGAAGAAGAACCGGTCGTCCTTCCCTTCCCGGATCGGGAGGGGACGGGGTGGCACGTCGTCATAAGATATCACAAGAGCCCCGAGCGGCGCATCGAGGGCTTTTCGACCGAAAACGAGGCTTTGGATTGGATCATTGCCAACTCGAAGCAACTCGACAAGTAGCGACAGCTCACCGGGAACGCCAATCGGTTCGAGGCGGTCAATTCGGCTGGGGACGATCGATGCCCCCGCTCACCGGGCGACCATCGAGCCGCTCGAACAGGTCGTTGGCGATCTCGACGATGTCACCCTGCAAGCGCGGATTGTCCGTGCAGCGCACGGCTATTTTCAACAAGCGCTCGATGGTGGCTTCCAGCAGGTTCCGATCCATTGCCAAAACCCCCGATGGCGGCGAATCGTAGGTTCAACGCGCCGCGCGGGCAAAGGTTCCTGGCTACCGGAGCATCGCGAAGACAAATTCGCGCGGCCGGCTCTCCACTGTCCGGCATGTCACGGGGAGCGATTGCGGCAGGACATCTGCCTCGGCGCGGGTCGCCGCTTCAACTGAAATTGACATCGAGGCCGAGCTCGCGCGCGATCAGCAGCAGCTGAATCTGGCTCGAGCCGTCGCCGATCGTGCACACCCGGTTGTCGCGGTAGTAGCGTGACACCGGGCAGTCATCCATGAAGCCGGATCCGCCATGGACCTGGAGGGCGAGATCGGCACATTCCGAGCCGATCTCGGTGGCGTAGTACTTGGCGGTGGCAAGCTCCTTCAAGGCGACCTCGCCGTGGTCGATCAGCCAAGCCGCCTTGTAGACAAGCAGACGTGCCGCATCGACCCGCACCGAGATGCGCGCCACCATGTCCTGGATGAGCTGCAGCCTGCCGATTGGCCCGCCGAACGCCCGTCGATCCTTGGCATAGGCGACCGCGTGGTCGAGGCTCGCCTGCGCCAGTCCGAGCGAGCAGGTGGCGAGAAACAGCCGGGCCTTCTGATAGCCGCGATGCAGGATGATGCGGCCCTTGTCGACCCCGCCGACCACGTCGTCGTCGGCAAGCTCGCAATCATCGAAGAACATCGGATGGGTGTCGGACGAGCGCCAGCCCATTTTGCGGTAGGCCTCGCCCACCGTGAAGCCTTTGGCATTGGTCGGAACCGCAAACAGGGTGAACGACTTGCGCTCGGCGCTCGGCGGGCTGGTCACCGCCAGCACCAGGGCGAACGAGGTAATGTCGGTGCCGCAATTGGTGATGAAGGCCTTCTGCCCGTTCATCGACCAGCCGGCATTGGCGGTGCGCCGCGCCGTGGTCTTGAACCCGGCAGTGTCCGAGCCGGCGTCGGGCTCGGTGCCGGCGATGGCGCAGATTCGCCTGCCCGCCACGATGTCGGGGAGAAAGCGCTCCTTCTGCCGCTCGGTGCCGAAGCGGCTGAGCGTCAGCCCGGTCGCCATGCTCACCATGGCGCTGACGGCCAGCGACTGGTCGGCACGCGCGATCTCCTCGATGGCGATCACGGCGTCCAAGGCGCCGAGCCCGAGGCCGCCCCATTTCTCCTCGAACGGGATCGCCGTAATGCCGAGCTCTCCCAGCTTCACGTAGAGGTCGACCGGAAAGCGCGCTTCGCGGTCGAGGCTGGCGGCGCGTGGCGCGATCTCGGCGCGCGCGAACGCGGCGACCGTCTCCTGAAGCTTCCTCTGGTCCTCGCCGAGCAGAAAATCCAAGTGCGTCTCCCAGCCATTTTCGGCAAGCTTTCCGGGACGATAGCAGATCGAGTTCGACTGACAAGTCATTTTGTTGACCGGGTGGTCAGACAGCAAACGTCCGGGTCACCCCCCGGATGGTCGCGGCAAAAATGTCGCGCTTCGCGACCCGATGCGCCTGCTTGCCGCCGGGCGACCCCGGATGTATGGGCAGGCGTCCGCAGATCGGTCATGATGGGCCGGCTGATGCGATCGGTCCGCCGCTTCCTTGATCAGCGGCTCCGGGTCCTGCGCCAGGACCACCGCAATCATCGCACCCCGCGCCAGGAGCGCATGCATGTCGCTTTACAATCGAGGCCGGCGCGTTCTCGGGGCGCGCGAGGAGCCGACGCCGCTCAACTGGCGTCGCGGGTTCTTCCGGCTGTGGATCCTGTTCTCCGCCTCGTGGATCATGGGGTGGATCATCTATTTGCTGGCGTTTGCGATTCGCGAAGGAATGCCGCCGGGCGACATTCTGGCCATCCCGGTGCTGCTGCTCGGGCCGCCGGTCGCGCTGTTCATTTTCGGCGTGGCTTCCGCCTGGGCGTTCAAGGGATTTTTCACCGAGGATCAGGCCGTCGAGAAGTAGATCGCGCCGCATTGCGCCGCGGCAGATCCGGGCTACCATCGAACCTGTCGTCGCTGGAGAGTAGAGCCATGGCGGGCGCGATGAGTCACCCCCCGATTTTTTCGGTCGCGATGTTCCGCGACTGGATCACGTCGCGGCCCGACGAGCAGCATTGGGAATTGATCGAGGGCGTGCCCGTGATGATGGCCGCACCGACGGCCGCGCACCAGCGGATCGTCACCAATCTCGAGGTGCTTCTCAACGATGCGCTCGCCGCGCACGATCCCTCGCTCGAGGCCTACCACGATGTCGGGGTCAACATCGTCTCCGCGATCGCCTACGATCCGGAGCCCGATGTGGTCGTGGTCCGGCGCCCGGACGATGCCGAGCTGCGCTATTTCGATGAATTCTATCTGGCCGCCGAGGTCCTGTCGGAAAGCGACCGGCGGATCATCGAGAGCAAGCGGGCGATCTATCGCGCGCAAACGGCGTGCGCCTGCATCCTGATGGTCCGTCAGGATCGCCTCGAGGTCACCGTGGACCTGCGCACCGCGGTGGGCTGGCAGTCCCGGCTGCTGCATGCGGGCGACGAATTGGCATTGCCGGCGTTCGGCCTGCGCTGCCAGGTCGATGACCTCTATCGGCGCACCGCCATTCGTTGAGCTACGGCCGGGGCGGCAGGTGCGCCTTGAAGAACGCCGCGACGGAGGCGTTGAAGTCGCGATGGAAAGCCTCGCGGTCGAGGCCCGGAGGGTCGCGGCAGATGTCCGGCACCATGGCGGCGAGCGGCGCCGAGCAGGGCGCGAGGAACGCGAAGTGGCCGGCATGGGCCACCACGTGGTATTCGGGTTTGGTCGCCAGCGCATCGAAGACGACCTGCGCGTACCATGGATGCGGCAGGATATCATCGCTGTCGCCGCGCCACAGCTGGATCGGCGCCGTGATCCCGGCGAGCCCCTCCGGCGTGAACGCGTAGGCGATCGCCGGCGCCGCCACAACGGCGGCCGCGATGCGCGGGTCGTGGACCCAGACCAACGGGGCTGCCGGGCGGGTTCTGTCCACGCCGGCTTCCGCGAGCTTGCGGCAGGCCCAGTCGCCGGAATGCTCGGCACAATGGGGACCCACGCGGCCGAGGTCCGGGGTCCCGCCGATCGCCACAAGGGTGGTGAAGCCGCCGGCCGAGAACCCGAACATGCCGATGCGCGCCGGATCGATGCGGTCGTGGTCGGGCCAGGCGGTGAGCAGATAGTCGATCAGGAGCCTGATGTGCCGCGGCCGTTGGTCGACCCGGCTGAACTCGCTCTGGTCCCGGTAGTTGTCGCCCGTATGGGTGACGGCAGCGACGACGAACCCGGCCTCGGCCAGCGCCAGGGCGGTATCGTAGTGGCTCGAGAACGCGCCTCCGGTGCCGTGCGAGATCACCACGAGCGGCAGATCCCGGCCCGCCACTGCGCCGCCCGACGCGACCGTCTGGCGGAACAGCGCCAGCGGCTGCGATGAGGCGGTCGCATCGCTCGGGTACCAGATGCCGGTTTCGAGCGGCTGTCCCTCCGGGTCCGGCACCATGACCTGCTGGAAGCCGACGGCCAGCGCCGGCGTCCCGGGCAGCAGTGCCGACAGTGCCGAGGCGATGACGAGCATCATCCGGACGCGGAGGCAGTCGGCCACGACCGCCGAC
>JBEKZK010000229.1:0-6829 GCA_049509935.1 Xanthobacteraceae bacterium
GCCGGTCGAGCAGCGCCGCGGGCGGCAACTCGTCGTCCGCCATCCCCTCGTCGAGCGCGATCACGCCGACCCGGGCGCGGCTCCTTTGCGCGATCCCGTCGCGCTCGACCGCGACCTCGCCGGAATCGAGCGCCGCCGCAAGGCGCGCGACCGTCGACGGCGACAGCCGCTCGGCCATCGCCAGCACCACCGCTCCGCCGTCGGCGTCCGCCAGGATGCCGCGTTCCGCGATCGGCCGTCCGGCGTGCAGCGTCGCCGCCAGGTCGAGCCCGCCGAGCAGACGGCCGTCGGTCACATTGAGAGGAATGCGCCGCAGCGGGGTGCCCGGCGGCAGCAAGTCTGCAACCAGCGCCAGCCAGCGGTCGCGCACCGGCCCGTGCAGCGATCTGACACAGACGCCGCAGGTCCCCGATGGATCGACGGCGAAGATCGCTGCGGCGAGCACCGCATCCGCCCAGGCCGACAGCGCCGCGTCGTCGGTCGCGCTCATGCGCCGAAGACCTCGGCGACGGCGCGCTCGACGCGCGTCGTCGAGCCGGCCTCGTCGAGCGGATTGCGCCGCAGCCGATGCCGCAGCGCCGGCGCCGCAACGCGCCGCAGATGCTGGTCGCCCACCGCGCGGTCGCCGTCGAGGCTCGCCACGGCGCGTGCCGAGCGCAGCAGCGTCAGCTCGCCGCGCAGGCCGTCGACCCCGAGCCGCATGCACAGCGTCGCCATCCGTTCGAACGCCGCGTCCGGAACCTCGACCGCATCGAGCCGCGCACGCGCCGCCACGATGCGGCGGCGGATCTGCTCGTCCGGCTTCCTCCACTCCTCGGCGAAGCCGGCCGGATCGCGCTCGAACGCGTCGCGCCGGCGCACCACCGCGATCCGGGTGGCGATATCGTCCGGCGTCCTGACCTCGACCGAGAGACCGAAGCGATCGAGCAGCTGCGGCCGCAGCTCGCCCTCCTCGGGATTGCCGGTGCCGACCAGCACGAAGCGCGCCGGATGGCGGACGCTGAGGCCCTCGCGCTCGACCACGTTCTCGCCGGACGCCGCGACGTCGAGCAGCACGTCGACCAGATGGTCCTCCAGCAGATTGACCTCGTCGATGTAGAGAAATCCGCGGTGGGCGCGGGCGAGCAGCCCGGGCTCGAACGCCTTGACGCCGTGGGCGAGCGCCCGCTCGAGATCGAGCGCGCCGACCACGCGGTCCTCGGTTGCGCCGAGCGGCAGATCGACCACCGGGACCGGTGCCAGCCTGCTCTTCACCTCTCCTCTGGCGGTGCGCGCCGGGCAGTCCTCGACGCACGCCGCGCGGTCGGCCTGCGGATCGCAGCCGTAGCGGCATCCCACCACCACGCGCATCTTCGGCAGCAGCGCCGCCAGCCCGCGCACCGCCGTCGACTTGCCGGTGCCGCGATCGCCGAACACCAGGACGCCGCCGATCGTCTGGTCGACCGCCGCCGCCAGCAGCGCCAGCTTCATCTCCTCCTGACCGACGATCGCCGAGAACGGAAACGCTACCGGCATGCCAGGATTTCTTTCCGCTGCGGGTGATCCGCCGCCGCGCTCCGGACGTTACAGTCGGAGCGTGATGCAGTCACACGCGCCGAGATCCGAGCCGAGATCCGTCCCATGATCCGTTCCATGCGTTCCACCCATACGAGGTTCCGATGATCCCCGCCATTGCCTATCTGGCTGCGCTCGTGTCGTTCGTTGCCCTCGACATGGTGTGGCTGGGAACGATGGCGAGCCGGTTGTATCGGCCGACGCTCGGGGACATTCTCCTGACCGTCGTCAACCTGCCGCCGGCCGTCGCGTTCTACGTTCTCTACCCGGTCGGCCTCGTGCACTTTGCCATCCTTCCGGCGGTGCGCAGCGGTCATCTCGGCGAGGCCCTGATCAACGGCGCGCTGCTCGGCTTCTTCACCTACGCCACCTACGATCTGACCAGCCAGGCGACGCTGCGGAACTGGACGACGCAGCTGACGCTCGCCGATATCGCATGGGGCACGGTGCTGGGCGCCGTGGCGGCGGCCGCGAGCTTTTGGGCCACCAGCAAATTCGGCGGCGCCGGTTGATTGGTCGGAGCTACGAGACGTCACGCGAGTTGCTCCTGGGGATGGGAAAGAACGCCCGGGTGCGCCGCTGATACGCCCGGAACGCCTCGCCGCGCGAGCGCATCATGTGCTGCTCGAGCGGCGGGATGCCCGACACGTAGACCAGCGCCCAGTACATGCTGGCCGGCGCCAGCAGCGCGATGACGCCGAACGGATTGGCGCCGGAAAAATCGATCGCGATCAGCGGATAGGCGAGCCAGCACACCCACTCGAAGAAATAGTTGGGATGCCGCGACCATCGCCACAGCCCGACGTCGCACACGGCGTGCCGGTTTGCCGGATCGGCCTTGAACCGGCGCAGCTGACGGTCGGCCACGGATTCTCCGGCGATGCCGAGCAGCAGCAGCGCCGACCCGAGCAGATCCTGCAGGCGCAGGCTCGGGTGCGGGTTGTGCGCGGCGAGCGCGATCGACAGCGCCAGCACCGCACCGACAGCCGCCTGGCTCTGCAGCAGCCAGAACATCCGCCGCGGCGCGTCCGCGCCCCATTGCGTGATCATCTGACGATAGCGCGGGTCGTCGCCGACCGCATGGGTGCGCGTGACGATGTGCCAGCCGAGCCGCAGCGACCACAGCGCCGCCATGACGGCAACCGCGACCTGGCGCGCGCCCGGCCACTGTAATGGGCCGAGCGGCAGCAGGCTGGCGACGGCGCCGACGCCGCCCACCCCGAAGGTCCACAGCACGTCGATCCAGCCCGAGTGGCCGGTCGCCCGCTGCACCCGCCACGCGACGGTCATGACCGCGGCCAGCGCCGCGGCGATCCCGATCGCCAGCACGACCAGCTGGAGGAGGCTCATGCGCCCGCGGCCTCACATCCGGATGAACGGCTGCATCACGCGGCCGATGAGACCGTTGAGCCGGAGCTGTCCCTCCATGGCGACCAGGCAGACGCAATCCTCTCCCGGATCGACCAGCGGCTGATGATCGACCGTGGGGTCGCCCAGGTCGAAATCGCCGGGCCCGTAGTGGCCGCCGTCGTGACTGAACCCGCCGACCAGCACGCACGTCATCTCCATGCCGGTGTGGGTATGCTGCAGCAGATTGGTCCCCGCCCCGGATCGCAGCAGGAAGACGCGGGCGCCGTCGTCGTCGGGCAGCAGCATCCGCCGCAGGTGCACGCGCGGCGCGACCCACGTCCAGCGGCCCCAGGGATAGCGGCGCACGAACGCCGGCAGCCGCGGCACGTCGTCGACCGCAGACGGGGCCGGCGGCGCGGTCATCCGGGCGGCCCGAGCGGGCGCGTCCAGGCGGGCCTCGACGCGGGCCAGCGCATCGCCCGACATCGTGCTCGGAGGCAGGCTTGCCAGCACGGTGCCGCCCACCTGCTCCATCGTCCGCTGCCAGCCGCGGCACCGCGGACATCCGGCCAGATGCGTCGCAACGCCGATATGCTGGCCGCGGTCCAGCGTGCCGGCGGCGAACGCGGTCAACAGTTCGTCGGAGGGATGGTGCCGGATGGTCATGACGGTTCGTCCAGCAGGCCGCGCAGGCGATCCATCGCCAGGCGCAATCGTGATTTGACGGTGCCGAGCGGGATCCCGAGGAGCCTGGCGATCTCGGCGTGCGCCTTCTCCTGGTAGAACGATAATTCGACGCAGCGCATCTGCTCCGCCGGCAAGGCGGCGAGCGCCGCGCGCACCCGGGCGTCCGCCTGGGACGCCGCGAGCGCCGAATCGGGGTGCGGCTGGTCGTCCACCAGGAACTCGGCGTCGATGTCGGAGCTCTCGTTCGCGCGGCCGCGCCGGTCGCGCCGCACCGCGTCGATGCGCAGGTTGCGGGCGATGGTGAAGATCCACGCCGCGGCGCCGCCGCACGACGGGTCGAACAGCGCCGCCTTCCGCCACACCACCAGCAGGGTCTCCTGCGCCAGCTCCTCGGCGCCGGCCTCGCCGGCGCCCGATCGCAGCATGAGCGTCTTCACCCGCGGCGCGAAATGCCCGAACAGCTGCGCGAACGCCGCCCGGTCCTGGTGCCGCGCCACGGCCTCGATCAGCCGCGCCCACTGATCCACGACGCTGTGGTCCTCAACCGACATTGGCGACGACCGCCTCCACGTGTCGGCGCCGGGCCGGGATGACGGCCGCATTGCCGGCACGACCAGCGGCGGCAGCCCGGACGGATCGCAGCAGTGCACGACGCAAGCCATGACGGTGGAAACGTCGGCGGCGGCCCGTTGGATCACCGCGGAGTGCCCCCAGTGCTTGTCTGCAAGATTCGCCGCCCCACCACCTCTCCCCGCGTGCGGGGAGAGGTGGACCGCGCCCTTGCGCGGTCGGGTGAGGGGGCGATTCCACGCGCTGAACCCGTTGAAAGAGGCCCTCACCCCGACCCTCTCCCCGCAAAGCGGGGAGAGGGAGAAGCACCCCGAGTGATCCAAGCGGACGATCGGACCGTTTCTCGTGTGTGGAACGGTGGGCTGGTCTCCCGGCTCCGCGCCTTCCAACGGGGTGCCCCATCGTCATGCGACACAATCCACGGCTCAAGGTTGCGGTCATCGGGACCGGGATATCCGGGCTGTCAGCGGCCTGGCTGCTGAGCCGGCGCCACGACGTCACCGTATACGAGCGGGCGGACCGTCTCGGCGGCCATTCGAACACGGTCCTGGCATCGGTGGGCGATCGCACCGTCGCGGTCGATACCGGCTTCATCGTCTTCAATCGAAAGACCTACCCCAATCTGACCGCCATGTTCGAATGGCTCGGCGTCCCCACCGAGCGCTCCAACATGTCGTTTGCGGTGTCGCTCGACGACGGCGCGCTCGAATACTCGGGCTCCGGACTATCCGGCATTTTCGCGCAGCGGCGCAACCTGGTCCGGCCGCGGTTCTGGTCGATGCTCGCCGATCTGGTGCGTTTCCACCGCCGGGCCAGCCGCGATGCCGGCTTGCGCGACGACGAGCGCACCAGCCTCGGCGACTACCTGGCCGCCGGCCGCTACGGGCCGGCGTTCCGCGACGACCACCTGCTGCCGATGGCGTGCGCGATCTGGTCCTCGCCGCCCGCCGAGATGCTCGCGCATCCGGCCGCCGCGTTCATCCGCTTCCAGCACAATCACGGCTTGCTGCAGGCGCGCCGGACCCCGGTGTGGGAGACCGTCAGCGGCGGCAGCGCCACCTACGTGCGGCGGCTCTCCCGCCGCTTCGCCGACAGCATCAGGCTCGACACCGCCGTCACCGAGGTGCGCCGCCGCTCCGACGGCGTGATCGTGACCGATGCGAGAGGCGGAAGCGAACGCTACGACCATGTCGTGATGGCGGCGCATGCCGACGGCGCGCTGGCGATGCTGGCCGATCCGAGCCCGCTCGAGCGCGAGCTGCTCGGCGCGTTCCGCTACAGTCGCAACCTCGCGGTGCTGCACAGCGACGCGAGCTTCATGCCGCGGCGGCGCGCCGCCTGGTCGAGCTGGAACTACATCGGCGCCCGCGGATCGCCGCAGCCGGGCGTGTGCGTGACCTATTGGATGAACCGCCTGCAGAACATCGATAGCGACACCCCGTTGCTCGTCACCCTCAACCCGCCGCGGCCGCCGCACGCCGGAACGCTGCTGCACAGCGAGGTCTACCACCATCCGGTGTTCGACGCCGACGCCATCGCGGCGCAGCGCCGGCTCTGGCTGCTGCAGGGCGTGCGCAGGACCTGGTTCTGCGGCGCCTATTTCGGCGCCGGCTTCCACGAGGACGGCCTGCAGGCCGGGCTCGCCGTCGCCGAGCAGCTCGGCGACGTGCGGCGGCCGTGGACCGTGGCCAACGAATCCGGACGCATCTGTCTCACCCCGCGGAGCGCCGGCGCGACCGCCTCGGAGCTGACGCGGTGAGCGGCCGCTCGGCGCTCTATGTCGGCACCGTCGTCCACCGGCGCCTGCGGCCGCGCCCCCATGCGTTCCGCTACCGGGCGTTCTGGCTGCTGATCGATCTCGACGAGCTGCCCGCTCTCTCATCCCGCCTGCGCCTGTTCTCGCACAACCGCGGCAACCTGTTCAGCCTGCGCGATGCCGACCATGGCGACGGCAGCACGACGCCGCTGCGCCGCCAGCTCGACCGGACGCTGAGCGCCGCCGGAATCGACCCGACCGGCGGCACGATCCAGCTGCTGTGCATGCCGCGCACGCTCGGCTACGGCTTCAATCCGATCAGCGTCTACTTCTGCCGTAGCGCCGACGGCACGCCGGCCGCGCTGGTCTACCAGGTGCACAACACGTTCGGCGAGCGCCACAGCTACGTCATTCCAGTTGAAACCGCACGCGCCGCCCATCATCAGACGTGCCGCAAGACGTTCTACGTCTCGCCCTTCATGGACATGGACATGACCTACGAGTTCCGCGTGGCCGGCCCCGCCGACCGCGTCGCCGTCGAGATCAGCGGCGGCGATGCCGACGGGCCAATCATCGATACCTGCCTCGCCGGCGCCCGCCGCGACCTCACCGACGGGGCACTGCTGCGCGTGTTCCTGGCGATGCCGGCGATCACGCTGAAGGTGATCGCCGCGATCCACTGGGAGGCGCTGCGCCTGTGGCTGAAAGGTTTTCGGCCGCGCCGCCGGCCGGCCGCGCCTGATCGACTCCTGACGGTTGCCCGCGCCAGCTCGATGGATCAGGATTGAGCCGACATGACGTATCCGCCCGACGAAGCCGCCACGCAGTCGATCGCGCGCGAGCCTGCGAGGATCTCGCGCACGCTCACCGCATTCGAAGATGGTCGCATGTCCTTTGGGAAAACCGGTGTCC
>JBEKZK010000023.1:0-15557 GCA_049509935.1 Xanthobacteraceae bacterium
CCTTCGAGGTTCGGCGGCCGCGTTTCCAGCCGGACCACGTGCGGCTGCTGCAATTGCAACTCGGCGGCGTCCTCGCAGGTGACAATGCGTTCGTCGTGATCGATGTAGCGGGTCAGGCAATTGAGCAACGTCGTCTTGCCGGAGCCGGTGCCGCCGGAGACCAGCGTGTTGATCCGGCAGCGGCCGATGACCTTGAGGATGTCGGCGCCTTCGGGCGAAATCGAGCCATATTTGACCAATTGCTCGAGCGTGAGCTTATCCTTGCGAAATTTGCGGATGGTGAGCGCCGGGCCGTCGATTGCCAGCGGCGGCACAATGGCGTTGACACGCGAGCCGTCCGGCAGGCGCGCATCGCAGATCGGCGAGGATTCATCCACCCGGCGACCGACCTGACTGACGATGCGCTGGCAGATGTTGAGCAGTTGCTGGTTGTCGCGAAAGCGGATGCCGGTCTTCTGAATCTTGCCGCCGACTTCGATGTAGACCGTGCCGGAGCCGTTGACCATGATGTCGGCGATCTCGTCGCGCGCCAACAGCGGCTCGAGCGGACCGTAGCCGAGCACGTCGTTGCAAATGTCGTCGAGCAGGTCCTCCTGCTCCGAGATCGACATCACGATGTTCTTGATCGCGATGATCTCGTTGACGATGTCGCGGATTTCCTCGCGCGCCGACTCGGCGTCGAGGCGCGCCAGCTGCGCCAGGTCGATCGCCTCGATCAGGGCGCTGAATATCGTGCCCTTGACCTCGTAGTAGTTGTCGGAACGCCGCGACTCGGTCTCCGTTCCGGCTGCGCCGCCATACGGTCCCGCCTGGCCGCGCCCGACCGGTGCCGGCGCGGATGTCTGGATCGCCGTGCTCGCTGCGGCCGACGGCAGCTGCGTCGCCGCGGGCCCGCCGGCGTCCGGTATGGCCGCGGGCCGCGCCGGCGGCACGGCGGTCGCAATGCCGCCATCCTGGCCGTGCCCGCCGGAACCGGATGTATTGCGCTTGCCGAACACGCCGCAGTTCTCCGTACGTCGCCTCAGGCCTTGCGGCCCATGAGCTTTTCGATCAGCGGCGTCAGCAGCCCGGCCTTCGCCCGCTTGGGCTCTCCGCGAGCGGCCAGGAGCTGTGCCAGATTCTGGAACGTTTCGGCGGTGCGGTGGCGAGCCGACACTTCGGCGATCATCTGCCCGTTGTTGGCGGCGGTGCCGAACAACTGCGGATCGAAACCGATCACGGCGGCGGGCTCGAATTCCAGCGCCTTGGCGAAGTCGGCCGGCTTGATCTCCGGGCGCTTCGGAACGCCGACCTGGTTGAGGCAATAGTGCGGGCGATGGTCGTTCGGACGCGACGCCCGCAACAGATCGACGATGTTCTTGGCGTTGCGCAGGTTGGCGAGGTCGGGCGCGGCGACGAGCAGGATGTCGTCGGCGGCGATCAGCAAGCGCCTGGCCCAGCCGGTCCACAGATGCGGCACGTCGAGCACGATGCACGGCACCGAGGCCCGGAGCACGTCGAAGATCGAGTCGAAGGCGTCGGCTCCGAAGTCGTAGACGCGATCCAGCGTCGCCGGCGCGGCGAGCAGGCTCAGGTGCTCGGTGCAGTTCGACAGCAGCCGGTCGATGAAGGCGGAATCGATTCGCTCCGGCGAGAGCACCGCATCGGCGATGCCCTGCGGCGGATCCTGGTTGTAGTCGAGGCCGGCGGTCCCGAACGGAAGGTCGAGGTCGGCGACCACCGCATCGAGCCACAGGTCGCGCGCGATCGCCCAGCCGATGTTGTGGGCGACCGTCGACGCGCCGACCCCACCCTTGGCGCCCACCACCGCGATGGTGCGGCCGACCGGCTTGGCGTCGGGCGCGCCGAACAGCCCGGACACCGCCCGCATCACGTCGAGCGGGCCGACCGGAGCGATCAGATAGTCGCTCACCCCCCGGCGCACCAGCTCGCGATAGAGCACGACATCGTTCATGCGTCCGATCACCACCACGCGGGTGCCGGCGTCGCATACCTCGGCCACCTGATCGAGGCCGGCCAGCAGATCCTCGCCGCGGCTCTCCGATTCGATCATGATGACGTTGGGCGTCGGCGAGTTCTTGTAGGCCTCGACCGCGGCCGCGATGCCGCCCATCTGCATCTTGAGATGGGCCTTCGCCATCCGCCGGTCGTCCCCGGCGCCCTGGATCGCCGCGGCCGTCTCGGCGGATTCACAGAATGCCTGGATCGAGATGCGTGGAACCGGCGCGATGTGCTCGCTGACCGCGGCGGCCCCGGCCGGGAGCTGTTCGGTGTCGGCCTTTTGGGAGTACTTGATCATTGGCCCAAGTCGCTGATCTTGCCTTTGTTGGCGTTCGGATCCGTCGTGACGGTGGTTTCGCCCTTGCGGTACTTGTCGAGCGCCGTCGTGCGCCGTGCCGCGTAGACCGGATCCTCCACCCGCGGCTGGATGAGATCGCTCGGGTCGTCCACCATCGCAGCCAGTGCCCGCTGGTTGGCGCAGCCGAAATTCCAGTACTCGCGGTTCTCCTCGTGCTCGCGCTGGAAGCTCGGGCCGAGGTCGCGGGGCCACAGCCCGCACGGGCCCGCCTGGGCAGCCATGCGCGGATAGGTGAGCCTGATGGTGGCGAGCTTGATCGGGATCGTCGGCCGGTACGGCAGCAGGTCGATGGAGCTCGCCGGCACTGCGGCGGCGGCCAGGATCGATCGGATCTCGTGCAGCATCTCGGCCGCCATGCGCTCGTTGGGCGTGCCGCTCGGCATTTCGATCACGATGCCGCCGGTCGCCTCGCGATGCCAGGCATGCGCAAAGGCGAGGACGTCGGCGCGCTGCCGGGCGAGCAGCTCGCCGCGACGGGTGCCAACCAGGATCTGGACGGTGCGCGCGCTCTCCTTGATGGCGATCGGATGGCGCGCGCGGTAGTCGGTCGGGTAAGGGTCCGGCTCCTGCAGCTTGCTGTAGTCCTGGCCGGCGTAACAGCCGGACAGCGCCGTGGCGAGGCCGAAAATCGCGGCCACGCGTGCGGCAATCGCGGGCCAGCGGCGCCGAGCCGCGCACGGACGGGTGATCATCGGGATTCTCCTCGTCGACATCCGGTCATTCCAGGATGAAGCCGTAGTTGCCGCGGTAGGCGCGCTGGGGCTCGGCCGGACCGGCAGAGCCGTAGATGCGGTTGAACTGGCCGAGCAGCGTGGTGGCGGGATCGGAGGCGTCCGCGAAGCCGTCGTCGGGCCGCGACAGCTCCTTACGGGCCACCGCGTGCACCACGAAGGGCGTCACGATGACCACGAGCTCGGTCTGATTGTTGGCGTAGTCCCGGCTCTTGAACAGCGCGCCGAGGATCGGCAGCTGCATGAGGCCGGGGACGCCGTTAATCTGCTGCTTGGTCTGCTCCTGGATCATCCCCGCCATGGCGAGGGAGCCGCCGGAGGGAAGCTCGAGCGTGGTCTCGGCGCGCCGCACCTTGATCCCCGGGACGGTCACCGTGGCCGAAGCGCCGTTGGTGGTCGGCTGCGCGACCTGGATCGAATTGTCGTTGGTGAGCTCGGAGACCTCGCTCATCACCTTCATGCTGATCCGGCCCTCGGCAAGGACCACCGGCGTGAAGTTGAGGCCGACGCCGAATTTCTTGAAGTTGATCGACGGCTGGCAAGACGCCACACCCGCCGTCGTCGAGCAGGTGTAGCCGGTGAAGACCGGAAACTCGCCGCCCGCCGTGAAGCTGGCGCTCTCGCCGGAGATCGCCGTGAGGTTCGGCTCGGCCAGGGTGCGCAGCACGCCGGCCTGCTCCATCGCCTGCAGCGTGGCGGTGATCGACTTCCAGGTGCCGCCGAAGGCGGTGTTGTTCAGTGCCTGGCCGTTGGCCGAGAAGGGATTGGTGGTGTTGAGGTTGATCACCGAGGTGCCATAGCCCAGGCTGCCGTTCAGATTGACGCCGAGCTGCTTGATGACGCTGCGGTTGACCTCGGCGACCGTCACCTTCAGCATGACCTGATCGCGGCCGCGGATGGTAATGTTGTTGGTCACCTTGGCGATGTCACCGACGAGCCGGGCGCTGACGTCGACCGCCTGCTGCGATTCGGTGGCATTGGCGGCCGTTCCCGACAGCACCACGCCGTCGCCGATACCCTCGATCCGGATATCGGACTGCGGGAACATCTGCTTGAGCGCGGCGCGGACGCCGTTGAGGTCCCGCGTCACCGCAATGTCGAAGCCCGCGATCTGGCGGCCGTCGGCGTCGAAGAAGTAGACGTTGGTCTGCCCGATCTTGACGCCGATCAGGTAGGCGCGCCGGGTCGAGCGCACCACCGCGTTGGCGATCTCCGGGTTGGCGACCAGCACATCCTTGACGTCGCGCGGCAGGTCGATGACGACCGACTTGCCGACCCCGAGCCCGACGAAGCGCGAGCCGGCGTCCGCCGCCGCCACCTGGATGACCGAGCCGCTCGCCTCGCCGGCCGCGGCCGTGCCACCGGTGCCGATGCAGGCGGCGATCGCCAGGGCGATGGCGAGCGTTGCCGTGATCGAGAGCTTGATCGCCATCTTGGCCATTCCTCGCGGGGTCATTTTGCCATGGTGGTGGAGGTGATGCCGAAGCGCACCGTGCTCACCGCCCGTGCGGTGGACTTGTCGTCGCGCGGCGCGTCGTCATCCGGGGCGTTGGCGTCGGTCAGGCTGCGCAGCGACAGCGACAGCGTTCCCAGCTGGCGCGACAGTGCGAGCAGTTCGACCTGCCGGGGGGTGAGCTCGATCGTCGCCGTCTTGCCGACCACGACCTTCTGGCCGTTCTTCTCCTCGATCGCCTGGTCGATCGCCAGCACACGAACGTTGCTCAGGACGGTCTCGCTGGTATGAGCCTCGACACCGCTGCGTTTCTCGGCTTCGCGGTCGCGCCGGCTGAGAATGACGTCGACATGGTCGTTGGGCAGGATGAACCCGCCGGCGCCGGTCTCCGGCGAGATCTCCGTCGATACCGCGCGCATGCCCGACGGCAGAATGGCGGCCATGAAGCCGGAGCCGTTGGCCTTGATCAGCTTGGCTTCGCGGATCGGCTCGCCGACCACGAAGGGGGTGCGGACGATCGATCCGGCGATCTGCTGCGGTGCGTCGGCGCGATCGCTCTTGCGGATGTAATTGGGACCGGCGGCAGCCGTCGGCCAGGTCTGCCATTGCATGTCCTGCGCGGACACGACCTGGCCCATGCCGATATCGGTCTTGGCGATCAGGATCTCGACCGTCTCGATCTGGACGACGGGCTTGGCCGGCTCGGCCGGGGGCTGCTGATCCGAACGGCCGGCCAGAAGGGCAGCGAGGCCGCCGGCTCCAACGGCGATGACGAGCACGACGATACGCGCGGGCTTCATACGCTTCACTTTCCGATAGACGCTTCGACCGTTTCCGGTTCGACAGCTGGATTTCACCAGCCAAAGGTCAATTCGTGGTTAATGACGCGTATGCGATTTGAGTTAATCAACCGTTCCTCGGGCGAATCCCGCCGCACCACCGGCGCCGCGGACCCCCGCCGGACCGTCACCCGCTCGCCGGGCAGGACAATGACTTCGGCATGCGGATCAGCCGTTCAGGGCCTTCATCCAGATCGAGTCGGGATAGACCAGAAGGGCCGCGACGGCGAGGGCTATCCCGTAGGGAATCCCGCCGTTCTTGTCGTGCAGCCGCTCGGCCCAGGCACTTCCCTGCAGCATCGACGGCAGCGGGGCGAGGCGGGCATAGATCAACAGGAACGTCAGTGCACCGCCGAGCAGAGAGGCGTCGAGCAGATAGGTCAGCAGCTGGTCGAATCCGAGCCACAGCGCGGTCGAGGCCGCGAGCTTGGCGTCACCTCCGCCGATCCAGCCGCGGGAGAAGAAGGCGAATGCGACCACCAGCACCAGCGCGGCTGCGCCGAAATGGCTGCCGATCTCGCCGAGGCTCATCCCGGTCATCAGCGCCAGCGCCAGGAAACCCGCGATCAGGGCGAGCGACACCTTGTTGGAGATCGTCATGGTCAGGAAGTCGCTCGACGCTGCGAATGCCATCAGGGCGGGAAACAAGACCAGACGGATTGCGTCGATCACCATGACCTGTTCCATCGCTCGACGCCGGCGCGCCGCTGATGCCAATGACGTCGATTCTGCGCCGCGCTCCTGCGACAGCCGTCGCGATCGCTCCGGTCCGATGGCTTTCGCAACGGCCGCCGGCTCACTGCTTGAAGGGATAGAGCAACTGACCGCCGAAACTGCGCGGGAAGTCCGGATCGCCGATTCCATAGTCGCTCGGCAGCTCGTGCTCGGGCATGTAGAAGGTGCCGAACACGACGTCGAAGATCGGAAACGTGCCGGCGAAATTCTTCGACCCGCCGCGATCGAGTGCGGTGTGATGCCAGCGATGGAACACCGGGCTGGCGATCACGTACTTGAACGGCCCGAGCGACCAGTTGAGGTTGGCATGGACGAAGGCCGACATCAGCACGTTGAACGGAACCAGGATGCCGAGCACCGCCGGGGGGATGCCGCCGAGCAGCAACACCACGTCGACGACGACCGGACCCAGCGACAGGTTGACGGGATGAAACCGTGCCGCGGAAATCCAGTCGACTTTCTCGGAAGAATGATGGACAGCGTGATATTTCCAGAAGCCGCCGCCATGGAACAACCTGTGGACCCAATACAGCATGAAATCCGATACGAGCAGATACGACGCCGTCTGCAGCCAGAACGGCAGCTGCGCGAGCGGTCCGTGGCCGTTCTCATAGAAGTCGAGGATCGCCTTCTCGCCGTGGATATCGAACAACAGGATCGCCCCGAGCACCAGCAGGCCGATGCGCAGAAAGCGGGTGAACACCGGAACGATGAACCAGTAGCAGAGGTCGGTGACGAGATCGCGGCTGCGCCACCAGGACTCGCCGGGGTTGCAGGCATACCGCACGGTCAGGACGGAAAACAGCACGGCGGAGCCGATCACATAGGGCGCCAGATGGACAATGGTCACGCCGAACGTGTCGATTAACGAAGCGATGATTCCCACCATCATGTTCGGCCGCCATCCCGTCCCGTCGCGCGCCCCGATCTGGACGCTCGTGCGGATACTGCTATCAAATGCATGTTAACAAAGCGTGGCGCCCGGCCGGCCGACTTGCCTGGCTCAGGGTCCCAGGCGACCGGGGCCGGCCGTCATGCTCAGCTTGCTGACAATGCCGAGCGCGGCGGTGACGATCGCGGCTGAAATGACCGCGGCGACAAGACCGTACTTTGCGGTTGCGGCGCCGGTCCGATCGGTCAGGAAACGCAAGACGAGACTCATGACGACAGACCGGTTGCGCGGCGACGCGGTCGATCTCCGACGCGACGCCTTTGGGAACGCCCGATCCGGAGCCGACGACGGCCGGTTCCGGCAAGCTCAACTCGACATGCCGGGGAGCACGACTCGACCGCCGCGCCCGCGCCGGTCACGAAGCATTGCCGCCGGCCCCGCGCTCGTTCGGCGGGTCAAGTCACCGGTCGCGGCGGTCGAAAATGGCCCTGATCGCCGACCAGGGCCATCTTGCTTGGGAGCCCGTCAGCGCAACTGGGTCGAAACCGAGCTGAACGTCGTATTGAGCTTGGTTCCGAGGCCGTTGACGGCGGCGATGATGGCCACCGAGATGCCGGCTGCGATCAGGCCATACTCAATGGCGGTAGCGCCGCGGTCGTCCTGCAGGAAGCGCGAAAGCAGGTTCTTCATGATAAACTCCTTGATCCACGTGGCTGTCTGAAGCACCGTCCGGCAGACTATTTTTCGGTGGTCTGGTCCGAACAAGCGGGAACCTAGCAGCGAGTGATTGCGTCGAAGTTAATTCCGGCAGCAGATTTTCCAGTGTTTGGGCTTCACATTACCATGGTTAACAAGATGTTGTGCTGATCGACTCATCGCACTTCATAGTTTTTCGAATGCAACGATCCGCGAATATTGGAACAAGATCGAGACTTGCTTCCGATCTCTGGTCGAACCTCAAAGTCTTCTTGTCAGAGCAACCCGGCGGGCAGTGGGGATCAATTTCGCGACACCATGTGATCAGTCGCATGAACACGTTGCATTTGCAGTTCGTCAACCAATTTGCCGTCAACTTGCCCTCGACCGTTTCTTGTCATCGCCCGCTTGACGGCGATCGGGTACCAGTTGAGTCCAGTTGAGTGGAGTGGCGTAGATGGCGGCGTGGAATGAGCGCAGCAACCGCCGGCGCGTCCGGTGCCGGGCCGCCTTGGCCGCCGCCGCTGCGGCGGTCACACTGGCCTGGCATACGTCGGCGGGCGCGGAACCGCTACACGTGGTCCTCGACCAGGCACGGATCGTCAAGCTGCCCGATCGGATGGCGACCATCGTGGTGGGCAATCCGGCGATCGCCGACATCTCGGTGCAGCCCGGCGGCATCATGGTCCTGACCGGCAGAGGTTACGGGGCCACCAACATCCTGGTGCTCGACCGCGCCGGGCAGATGCTGATGGAGCAGGAGGTTCAGGTCAGCGGTCCGCGCGACAACATCGTGGTGGTCTACCGCGGCGTCGACCGCGAGTCCTACAGTTGCGCGCCGACCTGCGAGCGGCGCTTCATGCTCGGCGACGGCCAGGCCTTCTTCGAGGCCAACGCCTCGAGCATCGGGTTGCGCAACACCATCTCGCAGACCGGCGCACCCCCGCCGAAGAATTAGCCGCCGCGCCGGTGGTTACCGAACCATCAATAGCGATTGACGCATCCGACCCATGGCGGAAACGATTCGACAATGTCGGTTTGCTAGAATGCTGCCGTTACGAGAATGTCATTGTCATCAGCGGGTCGGTGCGGCGATGTTTGCGACTCTCAGGATTCTCTCCCAGGGCATCGGCCGGCTGCTCGCAGCCGGCACCATGCAGCGTTTCGCTCGCCGCGAGGACGGCGCTGCGGCCGTCGAGTTCGGTCTGGTGGCCGCCCCGTTCCTCGCCCTGTTGTTCGCGATTCTGGAGGCCGGCCTGACGTTCTTCGCCGGCCAGTCGCTGGATACGGCGGCGAGCAACGTGGCGCGGCAGGTCATGACCGGCCAGACCCAGAGCATCACGGACGCGAACACCTTCTTGAAAAAGGTGGTCTGCGCCAACGCCTCCGTCCTTTTCAACAACTGCCAGACCACGATGATGATCGACGTGGAGGTCTGCACGACGTACTCGGCGTGCAATACCAGCGTGCCGCTCGACAGCCAGGGCAACGTTCAGACCAGCAGTTTGGGGTTCAACCAGGGCGGTCCTGGCTCCATCGTGCTGGTGAAGCTGATGTATCCTTGGCCGAGCATCTCGTCGATGCTCGGCTTGACCCAGACCAACATGGCCGGTCATGTGCTCATATCCACGTTCGCCTTCTCCAACGAGCCGTTCTGACGATGCGTCCCGCCATGAAGCCGATCGCCGCCATGGTGCGCCTCGGGGCGCGGATGGCCGCCGACGGGCGCGCCGCCGTCGCCGTCGAGTTCGCTGCAGTGCTGCCGCTCATGCTCCTTCTGTATATCGGCGGCGTCGATGTCGCCTCGGGAGTAAGCGCCGCCCGCAAGGTCACCCAGACGTCGCGCACGGTAGCGGACCTGGCGTCGCGGGCGATCGGACCCCTCGCGACGGCCGACGTCGCCAACACGGTTCTCAATGTGGCGTCCGCCGTCATGTCTCCGTTCAACAATCCGACCAACTCCCAGGCGAACGCTCAGCTGATCGTGTCCCAGGTCTGCGTGGACGCCAACAAGAACGCCTATGTCCAATGGAGCCAGTCAACGTCAAATACCACGCCGCACAGCTTCCGCGACCCGGTCCCCACGCTTCCCAATTCGCTGGCCACTCCCAACACCTGGCTGATCTGGGGAGAGGCAACGTACCTCTACACGCCGACGATCGGGTACTACGTGATCGGAACGAACGGAACCTTGAAGCTTTACGACAACATCTTCATGGTGCCGCGCAATTTGCAATATATCCAGCTCAATGGCGTGCCCAGCAGCACGAATTGTCCCGGTCCCTGAAGGATGCCAAGGGCGCGGCACCGCCGGTGTCGGGCCGGCATGCCCGGAGCGAAAATTGACGCCGGTCATCGGATCGGCAGGACCGTGGTCGATTTGATTTTTTCCATTGCGAAACGCGACGTCACGTTCTTCAACGGCACGGCGGCGATCAGGCGCTTGTAGAACGCGTCGTAACCCTGGATGTCGGCGACCACGACGCGCAGCATGTAGTCGATGTCCCCGGCCATCCGGTAGAACTCCATGACCTCGGGCATGGCGCCGACGACTTGGGCGAAATGCGCGAGCCATTCTTCCGAATGGTCGCCGGTCTCGACCGACACGAACACCGTGACCCCGAGCCCGAGTTTGTCGGGGTCGACGATCGCGACGCGCCGCTGGATGACCCGGTCCGCCTCGAGCCGCTGAATGCGCTTCCAGCACGGCGTCGACGACAATCCGACGCGCTGGCTGATCTCGGCGACCGACAGCGAGGCATCCTCCTGCAGAACGGCGAGAATCTTGCGATCGATGGCATCCATGCGGATGTAGCCCCGGGTTGCATCGATGGTTTCTTGAAATGATTTTCTCTTCGATGTGCTCGACAAGGGTTTAGGGAGTAGAAAATTCTATTTCAAGAGAAGTTGCGCCCCGAGCGAAACTATCGCCGCGACAGCCCTGTCACTCCCGTCCCGGGGTGATCCGGGCGCGGCCGCGGGCTTGCGCGGCCCGCTTCAGCCGAGGACGCCTTGATCCTCGACCCAGGCGCGGATGATGTGGTGGGCGATGGCGAACGGCGGCGGCGTCGCGCGGCCCTCGGGGTGGCGGCGCAGCAGCATCAGCGCGACCTCCTCGCGATCGAACCAGCGCACGTCCTCGAGCTCGGTCCTGTCGATGGTGATCGCGGTCGACAGCGCCTCGGCATGGCATCCGATCATCAGCGACATCGGGAACGGCCAGGGCTGACAGGCGAAGTACTTGACCTTTCCGCACGGCACGCCGGCCTCCTCGAGCGTTTCCCGCCGCACCGCGTCCTCGATGGTCTCACCCGGCTCGACGAACCCCGCGAGGCACGACCACATGCCGCTCTGAAACCGCGCCTGACGGCCGAGCAGGCAGCGCTCGCCCGAAATGGCCAGCATGATCACCACCGGGTCGGTGCGCGGAAAATGCTCAGCCCCGCACGACGGGCAGTCGCGACGCCAGCCGGCGTGAACCACGGTGGTCGGCTGCCCGCAGTTGGCGCAGAACCGGTGCCGTGCATGCCAGTGCCACAGTGCCTTGGCCTCGGCGATCTGCGCCAGGTGATCGACCCCGACAAGGCCCTGGATGGTGATCGAGCGAAGATCCGCGACTACGAGCTCGGGCCGGTTCTTCGCCGCCTCGACGCCGGCGCGATCGAGTGCCACCGCGAAACGGGCGGCGCCATCGAGGAGGCCGAGAAACACCGATTCACCGCTGGCTCCGAGGGCACCCGCCTGCGCAAACGTGAACAGCGGATCGATGCCGTCGGCTGTCTTCCGCATGACGACGAGCTCGCCGCCGATCACGTACGATGCGGCGCGCGGATCGGTCGCCGCGGCGGCCAGGAATGCCGCGTCGGTCCGCCGTTCGCCCGCGCGCGCGATCGGATTCGCGATGTATCCGAGCCGCAGCTTCGGCCCGAGGTCGGGACGGGGAGACATGGAGTGCTCCGGCGGGTGGGAGCGCGAGACTCGCACGCCTCACCGCGCGGCGCAATGCGACTCAGAACAGCCCGATCCCGGCGCGCAACGCGGCGAGCAACCGGGCCAGCTCCGCGTCCTCGTAGCGGCGCGCCGGAACCGCGTTCCACACCGGGCGAGCGCCGGCCGCATCGCCCGGAGACCGCGCGATGACGTGGACGTGGAGCTGGCGCACCGTGTTGCCGAGCGCCGCGATGTTGAGCTTGTCGCACCGTGTCAGCGCTTTCAGGGCCCGCGCGGTCAGCGCAATCTCGCGCATCAGAAACGCCTGGTCGGCATCGGAGAGATCGATGATCTCCACCGCACCGGCGCGGCGCGGCACCAGGATCAGCCAGGGGTAGTTGGCATCCCTGCTTACCAGCACGCGCGTCAATGGCAGGTCGCCGAGCCCGACCGTATCCTGCGCGAGCCTGGGGTCGAGGGACCATCCGGGATCTGTCATCGCGACCTCCGCTGGGCGTCGGCGGCACAACTACCACATCCCGCCGCCGGTCCTGCGGGGGTGGACGGCGCCAGCGCATTGCGCCCGGATTGAACTCAGCGTCTTGGCGCCGTGCCCACCGGCGCCGCGGCGGTGGGCACGCTGCGCCAAGGCCGGCAACGACGGCCGTTCGCCCTTTACGCCCATCCCACGGCCGCTGGCCCGTGGCCCGGTCGCTTGCGTTCGTGGCCGATCGGACCGATATATGGAGCGGGAGGTTGGCGGTGGACGAGCCACTCGCCAACCGGGTCAGGTCCGGAAGGAAGCAGCCCTAACGAGCTCCGGTTCGGGTCGCTCGTCAGCCTCCCACTTTTCATTTTTCCGCAAGATGAACGAGCTTCCAGCGAGCCTCTTGGGGCCACGGCGGCACGGGATGATGGATGAGCGACGCCGAGACCTCTGATGCGGGGGCGCCCACCGGCCTCGATCTCGAGCCCGTTGCGGCGGCAGCCGGCAGCGCCTACCGGGTGCTCGCCCGCAAATACCGGCCTGCCACGTTCGCGGATCTGATCGGCCAGGACGCCATGGTGCGCACGCTCTCGAACGCATTCGAGACCGGGCGCATCCCCCAGGCATGGATCCTCACCGGCGTGCGCGGCGTCGGCAAGACCACGACCGCCCGCATTCTCGCCCGCGCGCTCAATTTCGAGCTGCCCGACGGCAGCGGCGGTCCGACCGTCAGGATGCCGGCGCTCGGGGTGCATTGCCGGGCGATCATGGAGAGCCGGCACGTCGACGTGATCGAGATGGATGCGGCTTCGCACAACGGCGTCGACGATGTCCGCCAGATCAACGACGCGATCCGCTACGCGCCGGTGACGGCGCGCTACAAGGTCTACATCCTCGACGAAGTCCACATGCTCACCGGCCCGGCCTTCAATGCGCTGCTCAAGACGCTGGAGGAGCCGCCGCCGCACGCCAAATTCGTCTTCGCCACCACCGAGATCCGCAAGGTCCCGGTGACGGTGCTGTCGCGCTGCCAGCGCTTCGACCTGCGACGGGTCGAGGCCGCGGTGCTGGTGCGCCATCTGGCGGCGATCGCGGCGCGCGAGGAGATCGCCGCGGAGGGAGAGGCACTGGCGCTGATCGCGCGGGCCGCGGAAGGCTCGGTGCGCGACGCGCTGTCGCTGCTCGACCAGGCGATCGCGCATGCCGGCGGATCGAGCCGCAAGGCGGTCGGCGCCGATGACGTCCGCCAGATGCTGGGTCTTGCCGACCGCACCCGCGTCATCGAACTGTTCGAGGCGCTGATGCGGGGCGATCCGGCGCGGGCCCTGAAGGAGCTGCGCGACCAGTACGATTCGGGCGCCGACCCCGCGGTCGTGCTCGCCGACCTGGCCGAGTTCACCCACTTCGTCACCCGGGTGAAGATCGTGCCGGCGGTCGCCGACGACGTGTCCCTGGCCGAGGTCGAGCGCAGCCACGGCCGGGCGTTTGCGGCATCGCTGTCCATGCGCGTGCTGTCGCGGGTCTGGCAGATGCTGTTTCGCGGCATTCCCGACGTGCAGTCGGCCGCCAAGCCGATCGCCGCGGCCGAAATGGTCCTGGTGCGCATCGCCTATGCGGCCGATCTGCCGACCCCGGACGAGGTCATTCGCTCGCTGAGCCAGACCGGCGCGCCGGCGGTGGGGGGTGGTCAGACGGCGGCTGGCGAGATCGGCCGGATGCCGGGCGCCGGCATGCCGAGCGCCCCGCGATCGGACCCGCCACGGGGCGGGCCGGGCGCCTCGGTGGCGGCCGCGCGGTCCGCGGTGGCGCGGGCGCCGGCGCCCGCCGCAGTCGAGCCGATCAAGGCGCCGCCGCCGGTGGCGATCGCCCGGTTCGAGGATCTGATCGCGCTTGCCGCGCGGATGCGTGACCTCGCCGTCAAGACCGCGCTGGAGCGCGACATCAGGCTGGTGCATTTCGAGGACGGCAGGCTCGAGATCGCGCTGGAGCCCGGCGCGCCGAGGACGCTCGTCAACGACCTGTCGCGCAAATTCGCCGAATGGACCGGGCGGCGCTGGATGATCGCGGTATCGGCCGAATCGGGCGCCCCGACGATGAGATCGCAGGCCGAGGCGCAACAGGCCGAGCTGATGCGCGGCCTGCGCGCCGACCCGCTGGTTCAGGCCGTGCTGACGCGTTTCCCCGGCGCCGAGATCGTGGATGTGCGGCGGCGTGGCGTCGACTCCGTTCCGCCGCCCTCCCGCGATGATCTCGACGGGATGGTTGCGGACGCGGGCGGCGCGGACGACACCTCTGCGTTCGGCGAGCACGGCGCCGCCGATAATGTCGACGATGACTTCTAAGACCGAGCGAGGAGCGCGATGGCGGATTTCTTGGGCCTGATGAAGCAGGCCACGCAGATGCAGCAGAAGATCGAGGCCCTGCAGGCCGAGCTCGGCGAGCTCACCATCGAGGGCAACGCCGGCGGCGGCGTGGTCGTCGTGCGGTTGTCGGGCAAGGGTGACCTCAAGAGCGTCACGATCGATCCGACGCTGATGAAGCCCGACGAAAAGGAGATCATCGAGGATCTCCTGGTCGCCGCCCATGCCGACGCGCGGCGCAAGACCGAGGGCGTGCTGCAGGACAAGATGAAGCAACTGACCGGGGGCTTGCCGCTGCCGCCGGGGCTGAAGCTGTTCTAGGACCGCCATGGCGAGCGGGGCTGCCGGACCCGAGATCGAGCGTCTGATCCAGCTGCTCGCGCGCCTGCCCGGGCTCGGGCCGCGCTCGGCGCGGCGGGCGGCGCTGCATCTGATCAAGCGGCGCGAAGCGCTGATGATGCCGCTGGCAGCCGCGCTGCAGACGGCGTTGGAGACGATCGAGATCTGCCGGGTGTGCGGCAATATCGACAGCCAGAATCCCTGCACGGTGTGCGCCGACCCGCGCCGCGATCCGTCGGTCGTCGTCGTCGTCGCCGACGTCGCCGATCTGTGGGCGCTGGAGCGCGCCAGCGCCACCAACGCCCGCTATCACGTGCTCGGCGGCACGCTGTCGCCGCTCGACGGCATCGGGCCGGAGGATCTGACGATCGATGCGCTGATCACGCGGGCGCACCAACCCGGGGTGAGCGAAGTGATCCTCGCGCTCAATGCCACGGTCGACGGCCAGACCACGGCGCATTACATCACCGACCTGCTGCACGATGCCCACGTGAAGGTCACCCGGCTCGCCCACGGCGTCCCGGTCGGCGGCGAGCTCGACTACCTCGACGATGGCACGCTCGCCGCCGCGATCCGCCAGCGCACGCTGTTCGGGGCATGATCGACGAGCAGTTTCGAAATGCGGCGTGGCCGCGTCACAGACTGCTGCCTGTAGGATGGGTAGAGTGGCGAACTCGGGCACTTGTCCGATTTCGCCGCGAAACCCATCGATGGGTTTCGCAAGAGCACAACCCAT
>JBEKZK010000230.1:0-6821 GCA_049509935.1 Xanthobacteraceae bacterium
GCCTCGGGCAAGTTGCCCTACGCATCAACATGTCACCGACACTGCTATGGGACATCATGAGATCGCGCTGCCAGCTGACGCCATCGGGGTCAGCCTACGCGAAGTGTTCCCTGGACCGGAGCGACGCGCGGTACGCTACCTCGCAGGCGTGAGCTGGGAGCCGCGAGACGCGCTCGAACGGCGGGCTGCAGCCCTGCTGCCGGCGCTGTTCCTGGCGCGCATCGACGGCAAGTCGCCGGTCGAATATGTCGTCGACGAGGGGGACCGGAGTCTGGTCCGGACCGCCGCACGCAAGCTGATCGCCGAACCGGTCGCCGAGCTGCCGGAGATCATGCGCCGCTGGACGGGGGCGGCGAGGACACGATGAGGATGACAGACCGGCTGCGCACGACACTTGGTGCGCTGCCGGCCTGTTCAGGATCCCGCGTTTCGCGCCCTGTGCATCGCCGCCCATTTCGGCAAGCCCGCCGCTATTTCGCCGGGTCCTTCGGCGTCCACAGGATCACCGACGAGGTCTTCTCGTACGCCTCGCCCTTGGGATAGCTGATCATCTCCATGTTGAGGCCCCACGGGGTGAGGAAATAGAAGATTCCCTGGCCGGCGGCCGGGCCCTCGGTCACCTGGAACGGGCCGTAGAAGGTCTTGATGCCCTTGCCGTCGAGGTAGGCCTTGGCGGCCTTGATGTCGTCGACATAGAAGGCGATGTGAAAGCCGCCGATGTCGCTGTTCTTCGCGATGGCATCCTTCTGGTCCGGCGAGGAATACTGGAACAGCTCGATGTTCGATCCGTATCCGCAGCGCACCTGGGTGATGCGATGGATGACGGCGCGCGGATTGACCCCGAGCAGGTCGTTCATGAAGGTCCCCTTCTCGTCGGCGAACGGCCCGAAGGACATCGCCTCCTTGCAGCCGAGCACGTCGACGAAGAAGTCGGTCGCCTGCTTGATGTCCGGCACCGTGATGCCGGTGTGATCGTGGCCGCGAAGGCCCGGCACCTCGTCGGCACGGGGCTCGCTTGCGCCGGCGAGAAGTGCGGCCGTCAGGACGACGGCGAGGCGGCTGGCGTATCGTGACATCGGCTTCTCCTGTGTCGGGGCTTGTTTGGTCTGCGCCGGGGTGCCCGATGCCGCCGGCGTTCGATGATTCCCGATCGGATAATCGGGCACTCGTAGGGTGGGCAAAGGCGCTCTTCGCGCCGTGCCCACCGGCGGCGCTGCAGGTGGGCACGCTGCGCTTTGCCCACCCTACGGCGACACCTCCACCGCAGCTTCGCGGCCGAGCCAGAGCGGGTCGAGCACAGGCAGCGGGATGGCGTCGATCAGGGTGCGCGTATAGGCGGCCTGGGGCGCTGCGAAGACGCGGTCGCACTCGCCCTCCTCGACCACGTGGCCCTCCTGCATGACGACGACACGGTCGCAGATCGAGCGCACCACCGCGAGGTCGTGGCTGATGAACGCGAGCGCCAGATGCATGTCGCGCTGGAGCTCCTCGAGCAGCCGGAGCACCTGCGCCTGGGTCGACACGTCGAGCCCGGAGACGATCTCGTCGGCGAGCACGAAATCCGGGCGCAGCACGACCGCGCGGGCGATGCCGACCCGCTGGCGCTGGCCGCCGGAAAGCTCGTGGGCATAGCGATGGACGGCGGCCTGCGGAAGGCCGACGCGATCGAGCACCTCGCGCACTAGCGCCAGCGCGGCGGCACGGTCGCGCGCGAGACCATGCAGCCGCACCGGCTCGACCAGGATGCGCCCGATCGTGTGCCGCGGATTGAGCGACGACATCGGGTCCTGGAAGATCATCTGCATGCGCCGGCGCAGCGGCCGCATGGCGGCCTCGCCGAGCCTCGTGATGTCGGTGCCGTCGAAGAGAACCGAGCCGGCGCGCGGCGCGACGAGGCCGATGAGGGCGCGCCCGAGCGTGGTCTTGCCGGAGCCCGATTCGCCGACGATGCCGACGGTCTCGCCGCGGCCGATCCGCAGGTCGACGCCGTGCAGCACCGCCGCCGGCTCACCTGCGCGCCACGACAGCAGACGCGGGCGCCGCCCGCCGTAGGCGACGACGAGCCCGCGGGCGACCAGGAGATCGTCAGCCATGGCGCGCTCCGCGATCCGGTGCGCCGGCGTCCCAGGCTGCGATCTCGCCGCGCAGCGCCGCGATGACGGCCGCGGAGATCGGCTCGAGCCCGGCATCGGGGCGATCGTAGCGCGGGCTCGCGGCGAGCAGCGCCCGTGTATAGGCGTGACGCGGAGCAGCGATGACCTCGGTGGCCAAGCCCTGCTCCATCACCTTGCCCATGTAGAGCACGGTGATCCGGTCGCAGATGTTGGCGACCACGCCGAGATCGTGGGAGACGAACAGCACGCTGGTGCCGTGGCGTTCCTGCAGCGCCCGGATCAGGCGCAGGATCTGCTTCTGCACGGTGACGTCGAGCGCGGTGGTGGGCTCGTCGGCGATCACCAGCTTGGGCTCGAGCGCGAACGCCGCCGCGATGAGGACGCGCTGGCGCATTCCGCCCGAGAGCTGGTGCGGGTAGCAGCGCATCACCCGGTCGGGGTCGCGGAGCTGCACCTCCTCGAGGAGCGCGCGCGCCCGCGCCTCGGCGTCGCGCCTCGACAGGCCGCGCTTGAGGCGCAGGCCGTCGGTCAGCTGGGCGGCGATCCGCCGCGACGGATTGAGCGCCGTGAGCGGGTCCTGCGGGATCAGGGCGATGTCGCGGCCAAGCACCGCGCGCAGGGATTTCGAGGACAGCGACAGCAGGTCGAGGCCCTCGAAATCGATGCGGCCGGCCGTGATCCTCACCTGCGACGGGACGATGCCGAGGATCGCCTTGGCGATCGTCGACTTGCCGGCGCCGCTCTCGCCGACGAGGCCGTGCACCTCGCCGATGTCGATTCCCAGCGACACGCCGCGCAGGATCGGCTTGCCGCCGTCGCGCGCCGAGATCGCGGTCAGACCGTCGACCGACAGGCGGGTCGTGCTCATCGCCGCAGCACCGGATCGAGGGTGCGGGCCAGGCCATCGCCGAGCTGGTTGAAGGCGACCACGGTGGCGAACAGGGCGGCGAGCGGCGCCGCCAGCATCCACCACGCCTGATGCACGGTCTGCCGGCCCTCGGCGATCATGCCGCCCCAGGTCGGGATGTCGGACGACACCGAGAGGCCGACGAAGGAGAGGATCGCCTCGACGACGACCGCGATGCCCATTTCCAGCGTGACCAGCGCGATCAGCACCGGCACGACGTTGGGAAGGATCTCGCGACAGAGGACGGCGCTGCGGGAAAACCCCAGGGTGCGCGCCGCCACCACGTAATCCATCCGCGCCTGCGCCATGGTCTCGGCCCGCACCACGCGGCAGAACCGGGTCCAGTCGATCACTACGATGGCGGCGATCACCGAATGAATGCCGGGGCCGAGCACGGCGACCAGCAGGATCGACAGCAGCACCGGCGGGAACGACATCCAGACATCGACGAGGCGAGAGACCAGGGTGTCGACGACGCCGCCACGGTAGCCGGCGAGCAGGCCGAGCACCGTGCCGATGAGGGCGGCAAGCCCGGCGGCCACGAACGCGACCGTGAGCGACACCCGGGTGCCGAAGATCAGGCGCGAGAGCACGTCGCGGCCGAGCCCGTCGGTTCCCAGCACATGGCCAGGCTCGGCATCGGCGAAGCCCGCCGGCGGAAGGCTCGCCAGCAGCAGGTTCTGCTCGAGCGGATCGTGCGGAGCGATCAGCGGCGCCGCGAGCGCCCCGACGACGAGCAGCAGGATGACGCCGCCGGCGACGACGACCTTGGGGTCGTGCGCCAGCGCTTCGACGAGGCCGGGCGCGTGGCCGCCCGCCGTCGCGTCGCGGCCGTCCCGCGCGGGAGCCGGCACGGCGCTCGCCTCAGCCATGCGCGAGCCTCGGATTGAGCGCCGCGACACCGGCGTCGACCGCCACGTTGATCAGGATGAAGATCAGGCCGAACATCAGGACCAGGCCCTGGATGAGCGGAAAGTCCCGGTTGATCACCGCATCGATCGCGAGATTTCCGATCCCCGGATAGGAGAAGATGCGTTCGACGATGACGCTGCCGCCGATCAGGAAGGTGAACTGCACGCCGGTCAGCGCCAGCGTCGGCCCGACCGCATTGCGCAACGCCTCCTGGAGCACCAGGCGGAGCTCGGAAAAACCCTTGATGCGCGCCAGCAGCACGTAGTCCTGGACCATCGCCTCCTTCAGCGATTGCTTGAGCAGACGCACGATCACGGCGGCGAGCGGCAGGGCGAGGGCGAGCGTCGGCATCGTCATGTGGGAGAGAATGTTCGACGCGACCGCGAAGCGGCCGGTGAGGATGCTTTCGGCGAGATAGAAGCGGGTGCCGAAACCCTCGGCGAGCGCCGGGTCGATCCGCCCGGTCAACGGCAGGATCGGCAGCGCCACCGCAAAGACCAGGACCAGCGCCAGCGCCCAGATGAAATCCGGCACTGCGAGCGAGATGCCGTTGATGCCGTCGATCGCGGTCTCGACGATCGTTCGCCGATACAGCGTGCCAACCACCGCGATCGCGCCGCCGATGACGAGCGCAACGACGAGGGCGAGGACGGCGAGCTCGATGGTCGCCGGCAGGCGGTTGAACAGGACGTCCATGACGTCGCGATGCAGCGAGATCGAGACGCCGAAATCGCCGGTGACGGCGCCTCTGAGCCAGATCCAGAACTGGGTCGCCAGCGGCGCGTCGAGCCCGTAGTGAGCCTTGAGGGCGGCGATGTCCGCCGGGCCGGCGCCCGGCGAGATCATCATGGCGACGGGATCGCCGGGCACGACGCGCAACAGCACGAACACCACGATGGCGACGCCGGCCAGCGTGAGCAGCGCCATGACCGCACGATTGACGACGATGGCGAGCCACATTGGTATGGAGAAATCAGGCCTTCCCGACCAGGGTCGGCTGCAGGGCGCCGGAGATGTTCGGCGTGACCTTCAGGTCGGCCTTGAACAGGATGGGCTGCATGTACTGGAGCAGCGGGATCACGTAGCCCTGCTCGGCGATGTAGCGGTCGACGTCCTTCCAGCCCTGGATGCGCTTGGCCTCGTCCTTCTCGCCCCACAGCGGTCCGATCTTGGCGTCGAGGTCGTCGGAGTGCCACCCCGAGTGCGGCGACTTGCTGAACATGGCAAAGCCGGTCGACGTGCTCGGATCGCCGATCGCGTTGCCCCAATTGTAGAAGGCGGCGGGCGCGAGCTTGTGCGACATGCGCAGCTCGAAATGCTTGGCGACCTCGTAAATCTCGATCTCGGCGTCGATCCCGACATTGCGCCACATGCCGACGATCGCCTGGATCATCTCGTAGTCCTTGGGCTTCAGGCCGCGCGTCGTCTGGATCGTGAATTTGACCGGCTTGGTCTTCGAATAGCCGCTGGCCGCGAGCAGCTTGACGGCGAGCTCGGGGTCGTAGGCCACCTTGATGGTCGGGTCGAACGCCGCGTACTGCGGCGCCTCGAGGGTGTCGATGGCGACCCCGTAGCCGCGCAGCAGGCGCTTGATGATGCCCTGCTTGTCGATGGCGTGGTGGGCGGCCAGCCGAACGTTCTTGTCCAGCATCGGCTCGATGTTGGTGATGAAGATCATGCCGATGTCCGAGATCGGGGTGATGACGCCCTTGATGCCCGCCTTGGCCTTGAGCCGATCGAACTCCTCGTAGGGCACCTCGAGCGTGACGTCGGAGGAGCCGCTCTCGATCTCGGCGACGCGGCTGGTGGCGTCGGGCACGAACTTGAACACCACCGTCTGGAACGGCGGCTTGCCGCCCCAGTAGTTTGGATTGGCCTTGAGCCGAAGATAGGCGTTGCCCTCGTAGGCATCGAGCATGTAGGGCCCGGTGCCGATCGGCTTCTTCTCGAAGCCCTGGGCGCCGACCTTCTCGTAGTAGGCCTTAGGCAGCACGTAGCCGGTGAGGAACGCCATCCACTTGAAGATGACGGGATCGAACTGCAGGACGTCGGCGGTGATCCGGTTGCCGTCGATCTTGTAGTTGCCGATGCTGGCCCACACGAAGGCCACGGGATTTCCCGAATCCGGCTTGCCGACCCGGGTGAGCGACCACACCACGTCCTCAGGCGTGAACGGCGAGCCGTCGTGCCAGGTGACACCGGGCCGCACGTCCATCCACACCTTGGTGCGATCCTCGTTCCAGCCCCAGCCGGTCAGCAGGCCGGGCTCGAACGAGAGATCCGGCTTCTGGCCGATGTACTGATCGAAGATCGACCGGTAGATCGCCTGGATGGTCGGGTTGACCGACGACGGCCCGACTGTCGGATCAAACGACGGCAGATTGACGTTGTAGGCGATGGTCAGCGTGTCGCCCGCCGCGGCGACCGCGCCGCGAACGGGCGCGATCATGGCGGCGATGAGGCCGCTGCCGGCCACCAGTGCCTGTCGGCGCGTGAAATCGTGCATGCTCTCTTCTCCCACTGCGGCTGCTCCGCGGCTGCTGTCCGCTCCCGGTTTCGCTCAGCGCAGCCGCAGATCGTGCCGAGCGGACACGGACCGACAGGATATTTTAAACTTAAACAGATGCCAGAAATATTTCCTGCGCAAAGGCCAAAATTCAGGCGGACGGCAGCGACAGCAGCTGCATTTCCCGGCACCGCGCGCGGGCCCTCGGGCGGCACAACCTCAGCCGAGCGACTTCCCCAGCAAGTAGCCCGAGCCGCCGCCGAGGCCCGGACCCGGATGGGTCGAGGCGCCGATGTGATAGAGCCGCGGCACTGCGGTGCGGTGGTTGACGCTGTCGCGGAACGGGCGCCACAGGAAGAACTGGTCGAGCCCGCAGAACCCG
>JBEKZK010000231.1:0-6818 GCA_049509935.1 Xanthobacteraceae bacterium
AGTGGGCGCTGGGCCTGATCGGCGCCCGTGGCGAGGTGGTGCGCGTCCCGCCCACGACCAGCTTCCGCGTCAACCAGCTGCGAGCCGCCCCGACCCTGGCGGCGCCCATGCAGCTGGTGAAGGGCGGCCGGCTGCGGCCGCTCGTGGCCGCCGCCGACGGCGTCCTGGTGGGCGAGATCCGCGAGCGCGACCGCCGGACGCTGGTGCTGACCGACCCCGACGTCATCGCCAATCACGGTCTCGCCGAGCCCGGCAATGCCGGGCTTGCGGTTGCGCTGATCGGGCTGCTGCGCGGCGCCGAGGGCAGGGTGGTCTTCGACGAGACCGGGCACGGCTTCCTCAAGCCGCCGTCGAGCCCGCTGATGCTGCTGTTCCGGTTCCCCTTCGTGGCGGTGACCGTGCAGGCGCTGATCGCGGTCGCGCTGCTGCTGTGGGCGACGGTGGCGCGCTTCGGGGCGCCCCAGGCGGCGCCGCCGCCGCTCGATGCCGGCAAGCAGGGCCTGATCGGCAACGCCGCGAAGCTGCTGGAGTTCGCCGGCCACCGGCAGGTCATGCTCGAGCGCTACGTGCACGCCACCATCCGCGACGTCGCACGCCAGATCCACGCGCCGCGCGGCCTGTCGGAGGGCGCGCTGATCGCCTGGCTGCAGCGGATCGGGCGGGCGCGTGCGATCGGCATCGATTGCGCCGACGTGCTGCGTCGCGCCGCCGCCGCCGGCGGCGAGGCGCGCTTGCAGATGACCCTGGTGGCGCGCGACATCTACCAATGGAAGCGGGGCATTCTCGATGGACATTCCGGCGATTCGCGCGATCACCGACGGCATCCGCAACGAGGTGCGCAAGGCGGTGATCGGCCAGGATGACGTCATCGATCTCATGCTCACCAGCCTGCTGGTCGGCGGCCACGTGCTGCTGGAGGGCGTGCCGGGCACCGCCAAGACGCTGCTGACCCAGGCCTTCGCGGCCGGGCTCTCGCTGCGCTTCGGCCGCATCCAGTTCACCCCGGACCTGATGCCGGGCGACGTGCTGGGCACCAATCTCTTCAACTTCCAGACCAACAGCTTCGTGCTGACCAAGGGGCCGATCTTCACCGAGTTGCTGCTGGCCGACGAGATCAACCGCACCCCGCCGAAGACCCAGGCGGCCCTGCTCCAGGCGATGAACGAGCGCACCATCACCATCGACGGGCGCGACTATCCGCTCGGCGACGACTTCATGGTGGTGGCGACACAGAATCCGATCGAGCAGCAGGGCACATATCCGCTGCCGGAGGCGCAGCTCGACCGCTTCCTGTTCAAGGTCGTCATCCTGCATCCGGGCCGCGACGAGGAGCGCGAGGTGGTCCGCCGCCACGGCCACCGCTCCGCCATGCCGCGGCTCGCCGATTTCGACATCCACCCGGTGGTCGACGGTGCGACGCTGGCGGAGGTTCGCAGGAGCGTCGAGTCGATCCGCCTGTCCGAGACCCTGATCGACTACATCGTCGACGTGGTGCGGGCGACGCGCCAGCATTCCGCCCTCGAGTTCGGCGTCTCGACGCGCGCCGCCAACATGCTGGCCTCGGCGGTGCGCGCCTACGCGGCCCTGCAGGGCCGCGATTTCGTCATTCCCGACGACGTCAAGATTTTGGCGATTCCGGCGTTGCGTCACCGCGCCGTGCTGTCGCCCAGCGCCGAGATCGAGGGTCTCACCACCGACCGGATCCTCGGCGAGATCCTCGACCAGACCGCGGCGCCGCGATGATCCGGCCGACCCGCAGAGCGGTGCTGATCTTCGCCCTGGGCATCCCGGCCGCGCTGTTCATGGTGATCCACGATCCGGCCTGGTGGGCGATGTCGTTCGATTTCGCCGCCGTGGTGGTGGTGGCGATGATCACCGACGCCGGCCTCGCCTTCCCGCCGCGGCTGCTCGCCGTTCGGATCGCGACGCCCGACCGGCTCCATATCGGCGAGCGCGCCGCCGTCACCGCGACGATCGCAGCGACCCGGTACCGGCGGACCGCGACCTTCGAGCTGCTGTGCGAGCATCGCGGCGATCTCGACCGGCCGGAGATCGTCACCACGGTGCTGCCTCCCGGCGGCGAGGCGCAGGCGGCGCTTGCGCTGACGCCGCGCCGGCGCGGCCGGGTGCAGGTCGACCGGGTGTGGGTGCGCTGGCGCGGCCCGCTGGCGCTGGTGGAGTTCATCCGCAAGGTCCCGGTCGACCGGGCGATCGACGTGCTGCCCAACGTCAAGGGCGTGGCGGGCGCGGCGTTGCAGTTCTTCGCCCAGGAGGCGCTGTTCGGCCTCAAGACCCAGCTGCAGAAGGGCGAAGGCGCCGAATTCGAATCGCTGCGCGAGTACGTCGCCGGGCTCGACCCCCGCAACATCGACTGGAAACATTCGGCGCGCCACCGCAAGCTGCTGTGCAAGGAGTTCCGCACCGAGCGCAATCATCCGGTGGTGCTCGCATTCGACACCGGCTACCTGATGCTGGAGCCGATCGAGGGCATGCCGCGGCTCGACCATGCGATCAATGCCGGCCTGCTGCTGGCGTGGATTTCCCTGCAGAGCGGTGACCTGGTGGGCATCTACGGGTTCGACGCGGCGGTGCGCCACTATCTCCGTCCGATCCGCGGCGTCACCGGCTTTGCCCGCATCCAGCGCTCGACCGCGGAGCTCGACTATCACCACCAGGAGACCAACTTCACGCTCGGCCTCGCCGAGCTCAACGCCCGCCTCAAGCGCCGTGCGCTGGTGATCCTGTTCACCGACTTCGTCGACACCGTCACCGCCGAGCTGCTGATCGAATCGATCCAGCGTGTCGCCAACCGCCATGTCGTGATGTTCGTGACGTTGCGCGATTCGTTCCTCCAGCGCACCGTCGACGCGCCTCCGGTCCGCTTCGACGCCATCGCCCAGGCGGTGATCGCCCACGACTTCCTGCGCGACCGCAGCATCGTGCTGGAGCGGCTGCAGCGGCTCGGCGTCCATTGCCTGGATGTGCCGAGCCGCGGCCTGTCGGCCGGCCTGATCAACCGCTATCTGCTGATCAAGCAGCGGGGGCTGATATGACCGGGGCGACGGCGCCGGCCGGCGCCGCGCCGGCGGATTCCGCCGCCACCGGCGCACAGCCCGGCCTCGCGCTGCGCAGCAGCGAGTTCCGCCGCGGCCGCGAGGACAGCTGGCGCGACCTCGAGACCCTGGTGGCGGTGATCGAGAAGCGCGGCGTCCGGGCGCTCTCCGCCGACGATCTGCAGCGCCTGCCGCTGCTGTACCGCACCGCGCTGTCGTCGCTGTCGGTCGCGCGGAGCATCGCGCTCGACCGCAACCTGCTGCTCTATCTGGAGAACCTGGCGCTGCGCGGCTATCTGGCGGTGTACGGGCCGCGGGTCTCGCTGCTGCGCGGCGCCGGCGACTTCCTGGTGCGCGGATTTCCCGCCGCCGTGGTGGCGGCGCGCTGGCACGTGCTGATCGCCGTGCTGTGCATGGGGGTCGGCGGCATCGCCGGGTTCGCGCTGACGATCGGCGACGAATCCTGGTTTTCCTCCCTGGTCCCCACCGGGCTGTCGGGAGGGCGCGGCCCGGCGAGCTCGCGCGCCGACCTGCACGACCACGAGATCTTCGCGCCCTGGCCGGGCGTTGTCGAGTCGTTCGCCGTGATGACGAACTTCCTGTTCACCCACAACACAGTGGTCGGGATCCTGACGTTCAGCCTCGGGCTCGCGGCGGGCGTGCCGACCATCCTGCTGCTGCTCTATCAGGGCCTCATCCTCGGCGCGTTCCTGGCACTGCATGCCAATCGCGAGCTGGCGGTCGACTTCCTCGGCTGGGTCGCGATCCATGGCGTCACCGAGATCGGCGCCATCGTCCTGTGCGGCGCCGCCGGGCTGGTCATCGCCGACAAGCTCATGTTCCCGGGCCGCTATGCCCGTGTCGAAAGCGTCGCCATCCACGGCCGCATCGCGGCGCAGATCGCGGTTGGCGCCGTTCTGATGTTCTTCGTCGCCGCGATCCTGGAGGGCGGCTTCCGGCAGCTGATCCAGAGCACGCCGTGGCGGCTCGCGATCGGCGCCGCGACCGGCATCGGCTGGCTCACCTACGTCGGGCTGTGCGCGCGGAGGCGGCCGTCATGAGCACCGGCTACGAGCGCGCCTCCGAGTTCCTCGAAGGGGTGCGGCCGAACCGGCGCGACATCGTCACGCCCGAAGGCGTCCCGCTGCCGGTCGAGGTCGCCAACTACGGGGAGCGCGCCACCGCATTCGCCATCGACCTGTTCATCTGGCTTTGCGTCACTCTGCTGCTGTTCCTGTTGCTGATCGGGGCGCTGGCGACGACCGCAGGAAAGGGCCGGCTGGTCGCAATTTCCGCAATCCTGTTCATCGCCTTCTTCGTGCGCAACCTGTATTTCATCTATTTCGAGCTGTCGTGGCAGGGCGCGACGCCGGGCAAGCGCATCGTCGGCCTGCGGGTGATCGACCGCCGCGGCGGGCCGCTCACCGCGGTTGCGGTGATCGCCCGCAACCTGACCCGCGAGATCGAGGTGTTCATGCCGCTCGGCATCCTGCTGACCTTGGGCGCCCGCGGCACGCCGCTGTGGCAGCAGCTGTCGATCGCGGCCTGGCTGCTGTTCTTCTCGGCCCTGCCGTTTTTCAACCGTGACCGCATGCGCGGCGGCGATCTGATCGCCGGCACCATGGTGGTGTCGCTGCCGCGGCGGGTGCTGCTGCGCGATCTCGTCGAGCAGCAGGCGCGCTTCACCTTCACCGAGCGCCAGCTGCAGGCCTATGGGGCGTTCGAGCTCCAGGTGCTGGAGGAGCTGCTGCGCCGGCCCGCCAGTCTCGAGCAGGCCCGCGTCCTGCGCGATGTCCGCGACAAGATCTGCCGCCGGATCGGCTGGACGGGGGGGGTGCCCGACCACGACACCGAGGTCTTCCTGCGCGACTTCTATACCGCCGAACGCGGTTTTCTCGAGCGCGAGCAGCTGTTCGGCCATGTCCGCGCCGACAAGCATGCGGACGCACGGAGCCGGCCCGGCGGCAGCGCAAAATCGTAGCCTGTAGGATGGGTAGAGCGGCGAAATCGGGCACTTGTCCGATTTCGCCGCGAAACCCATCGATGGGTTTCGCAAGAGCTCAACCCATCCTGTACGCCGAAACAATTCGAGCTTCGGAACCGCCGCACTGCTAGTCGAACACCGAGGCGATCTGCTCGGTGTCGATGCCTTCCTTGGCGACGCGCAGGTCGCGATACGACACCACCGCGATCAGCGCGCTGTAGGCGCCGTAGAGCGCACCCCAGAGCAGCAGACCGGTCACGGCGAGCACCGGCCCGGCCAGGGCCACGAGGCCGAGCCGGAGCACGCTGCCGACCACGAGGTTGATGACCGTCAGCAGCACCAGCACGCCGAACACCTTCCACCGGTGTCCGCGGGTGAGGTCCCGACTGCGGGTCATGCTGGCGAGCGGCCCGAGACGCTCGACCACGCAGACCGGAGTGGCGACGAAGAACATCGTGGCGAACATGAGGCCGGGCACGATCAGCAGCACCAAGCCGACCGCCATGACGAGCACGAAGCAGATGGCGACGCCGAGGACCGGAAAGAACCGCCGCAGTGCGACGCCGAGCGACTCGCCAAGCAGCACCTCGCGGCTCCGCATGTCCTGGAACGCTCCATAGAGCATGGCCGCCTGCACCAGCGGGCCGATGATCAGGCTGAGCACCACGCCGAGCAGGATCAGGACGGTGCCCCCCGCGGTGGGTCTGCCGGGCGACTGGGCGAGCTGGTTCCAGTTGATCAGCAGCGCCGGCAGCGCCGAGACGGCGCCGAGCGAGAGAAAGGTCGCGACGTGCGCGGAGAAGATCTCATAGGAACGGGTGAAGACGCGGCCGACGCGGAACTCGCCCGGAATGAAACGTGCCGGTGCGGTGATGTCGGCCATCGCTCTGTCTCCATCCGTGCAAGGGTGATGCCGGTCCACGGCCTCACCGCGAACGCGGTGGCCGCCTTATCCAACGAAATCCCACATCGTCCGAAATTATACGTATGCGGGTCCATTGGAGCAAGGACGTCCGAGGACGTCGGCGGAACGGAGCGCAAATTCACCCGCCCCCGCGATGCTCGAGCCGAGCGCTGCTGCGGCGGACGTCGCCAGGTGATGCGAACTTCGGAATCGGTGCACGCGTCGGAATCGGCGCACTACGCCGCCAGCGCCTGCTCCAGATCCGCGATGATGTCGGCCTTGTCCTCCAGCCCGATCGACAGCCGCACCACGTCGGCGCCGGCGCCGGCCTGGGTCTTCTGCGCGTCCGACAGCTGGCGGTGCGTGGTCGAGGCCGGGTGGATGATCAGCGAGCGGGTGTCGCCGATATTGGCCAGATGCGAGAACAGCTTCACGTTCGACACCAGCTTCACGCCGGCGTCGTAGCCGCCCTTGAGGCCGAAGGTGAACACCGCGCCGGCGCCGTTCGGCGCGTACTTCTTGGCGAGGTTGTGATAGCGGTCGCCGGGCAGGCCCGGATAGCTCACCCAGGCGACCTGCTGATGGGTGGACAGCCATTCCGCCACGCTCTGCGTGTTCTCGCAGTGGCGCTGCATGCGCAGCGGCAGGGTCTCGATGCCGGTGAGAATCAGGAAGGCGTTGAACGGCGACAGCGCCGGGCCGATGTCGCGCAGGCTCAGCACCCGGCAGGCGATCGCGAATGCGAAATTGCCGAAGGTCTCGTGCAGCACCATGCCGGAATATTCCGGCCGCGGCTCGGAGAGCATCGGATAGCGGCCCTCGCGCGACCAGTTGAAGGTGCCGCCGTCGACGATCATGCCGCCGATCGAGTTGCCGT
>JBEKZK010000232.1:0-6812 GCA_049509935.1 Xanthobacteraceae bacterium
ATGCCCCGGAACAAGACGTCTTTTACCTTCGGCAACGTGGCTTCGCGGCCTCCGCGGACGAAGACAGCAACCCGTCAGCTCTTCGCCCGACCTGCAGATTCATCTGCTTTTGCAGGCACGCCCAAGTCGCGAAAGGGCCCGGACGGAGCGCTCGACATTCGGGTCGACCAGGAAGCTGCACCGTCCTCGTCGGATCGGCGCTCCCGCGATCACCCCACATCAAACCCGGGGCAAGCGCTGTTGGATGCGGGCGGCTCGTCGACATCATGCATCCCTCGACGCCGGCGCCTGCTGATTCTCCTGCATTTGCAGGTGCGCCCCTGACGGGGGCTGTGGTTTCGTTGCGCGAACCGCGCCGTGAAGGTGCGAGCTACCGCCCGGCGCGAGCCGAACGCCGCTGTCGTGAGTGCGGTTGGGGTCGAGCATGACGGATTCACTCAACCGGCGGGCGGCGCTCGCATGGAGCACCTGTGGGTGCTACACCAATAATATACTCCATAAGATTTTTTTGGTACCCTGTCAAGGGTAAACGCGGTAAAGTTTTCCGCCGATCGAGCCCTCGGAGCACCCGCAACATGTGTGGGGCTCGCCATTTGCCAATCCGCATCGACGTCTCGTTGATCAGGTGGCTCGCGCCACCATGGCGCACAGTCGGCCGTCAGCTCGTCGATGCATGGATCGGTGGCTCCCCGGCGCGGGGATGGGTCCCCGCAGAAGGCTGTTCGAGGATGATTTTCCCGATGCCTTCAAGGACGCTCGCGGCGAGGTCGATGGCGGATTGAAGCTCGGCTTCTGAGACTGCTGACGTGGCGAGCTTCGATTTCGACGCGGCCGTCCGCTGGGCGCGGTTCGACCCGCAGCGGACCCTCGCCCGTCGGGCGGATGCCGAGCTTCCGTTCGTCAGCGAAGATCGGATCGGTGGGCGGGGCCTTCTCCTCGACACCTGCGTTTACATATCGATCAGCTCCAGGACCGTTCACCAGAGCTTCTTGACCTTCTGATCGCATCGCGCGAGACCAATCACTCGACCGTCGCCGTCCAAGAGCTGATGCATACGGTGGACGTCCTCGCTCCGAATGATCCTCGTTCGCGCGCGGTCGTCGCGGCGATCCGCGGCCTCATATTATGGGCACCCGCTGCGCTTTGACCCGGTCCAACGAGGCTGCTATCGGGAGCGATCCAAAGTGCACAGCAGTCCCGCCGACACCCGTCAACGAGGTTCGACAATGCGCCTGACCCGAGCCTGGTTGCTCGTCGTTACCGCCCTGCTGGCCATGGCGATGCCGGTCGGCGGGCCCGCGGCGGCCCGCGACCAGGCGGGCGATTTCGACTTCTACGTCCTGGCGCTCAGCATCGCGCCGAGCTTCTGCGATCTGACCGGATATCGGACCCACAAGGCGCAATGCCAGGACCCGTCGGACGACGATTTCCGCACCACCCCGCTGACCATTCACGGGCTGTGGCCGAATCGACGCAACACGCCGGCTCGGGCCCAGCCGCAGTCGTGCGCAACCGCGCCGCTGCCGCGATTCGCCGACGACCTGTTCGCCGACCTGAAGACCTACATGCCGGGGATCGCCGACCGCCTGCAGGAGCACGAGTGGAGCCGCCACGGCGTGTGCTCGGGGCTCGACCCGGACGCCTATTTCCGCCGCATCGTGGGGCTGGCGAAGGCCGCCAACGCCACGATCGGGGCTGCGATGAAGGACCAGGATCTGTTCGGCAAGCCGATGGCGATCAGCGCGCTGCTCGACGCCGTGGCGGTGAAGAACCGCGACCTCGCCGATGCCATGCAGGTGGATTGTCAGTTCGCCCGCCGCGGCCCCGACGGCCGACCCCCGCGTGCCTATGTGAGCGAGATCCGCGTTCTGATCCCGAAGGACCTCGACGCGACCGGGAGCGGATGGCCCGCCACGTTCGTGCCGCGTTCCTCGGCCGGCTTCGGTGCCAACTCGGGCTGTCCGGGCGGCGTCGGCTTCCTGCCCGGCAGCTTCTCCGACTAGCCGGTTCGCCGGTCGAGGACGTGCACGCCAACAAAGTCAGCGCTGAACGATGGTCCCCCTCCCGGTCACCACGATCAAGCGGTTGGCCCGGCGCTGGATGCTCGACACCCGTCCGATTCCGGGGACCACCATACCGGACATGACCTCGTAGGTTCCAGTCTGGCCCGAGATGATCACGGCACCGTTGTGACCGTCCCGCACCGTCCAGCCGGCCAGGTTGTGCAATTCGACCGGCCTGCGGGCGGCGGCGCGCCGGCGTGGCGTCGGGGCGGGGATCGAGCCAGTCGCATCGGCGACAGCGGCCAGGTGCTCGAGCCGGTCGACGCGGCGATCGATGTCGGCAATCTCGGTGCGCCGGGTGGACTCGCCGGTGTCGAGCGAGGAGCGCATTGCGTCGAGACCGATGCTGGTCCGGGCCAGGTCCACCTTGAGATCATCGACCTTGTCGCGCCAGTCGCCGGCGGCCGCGAACGCGGCGTGGGCGGCGCGCAACTCGCCGGTCTCGTTACGCAGCTGGGCGGTTTCATTCCTCAATGCGGTCTGCTCTGTGCTCACCCGTGCGTTTTCATTCCTCAGCTCGGTCTGCTCGGTGCTCATCCGTGCGGCTTCGATCCTCAGCTCGGTCTGCCCGGTGCTCACCCGCGCGGTTTCATTCTTGAGCTCGGTCTGCTCGGTGCTCATCCGCGCGGCCTCGGCGTTGAGCTGCGCCAGGCCGGCGTCGAGCCTGGCAAGACGGTCCTCGACGGCTGGATCGCGGATGACCTCGTTGCGCTGCGCCTTGAGGTCGGAGATTTCGTCGATCATGGCGTGCACGTCGTGCTCCAGCCTGGCGGACCTTGCGGTCTGCTGCAGCTGCTCCACGCGCGGTTCCGCGGCCCCGGCCGAGCCCAGGCCGCGCACGACGTCCTGCAGCCCGCCGGTCCCCGCCGCCGTCAGAATGGCGCCGCTCGTCGTCGCCAGCGCGAGCCCCATGGCCACCAGAAAGACCACGGCGCCGCTGCGGCGCTCGACCCGGGCGGATGGGGCATCTCGGTCGGGTGCGATCGTCATGTACAATCTCCAAATGTTTGTTCGGTATTTGATAACCATGAACCTGTTGCCAATTAGCTAAGTCACTGATGCGTGCTACTACGGAGCGGCCCGCGACGATGAGAGCGGCAGCGATTCGGCAGTACCGTCGGTTCGCCGATAGCGGGACACCTTGCCTACAGCGCTTCCCGGTCCATGGTGAACCACTTGTTGCGGCGCCTCGACCCGGGAAGCGTTGTATGTTGCCCTGTTGGCGCATGTCCTTGATCGGCGAACCGGGTCCACTTCGCCGGGACATGCGTCGCGTGGAGCCGCAGACGCTGCCGCCATCGTCGGGCGGTGAACGGCCCGGCGAAGCGGCGACCGGCCGGACCGCGCCCTGACCATGCGCGCGGCTCGCACCGACCCGACCTGATTGCGCCGGAACGCAGCGCGGATATGATCGTTCGGCGGACGACCGCGATCCGCCGGCGACGGCAGCGGGCCCCAAGCTGGCGCCGCGCACAGGGAGGACGGCTGACATGCAGGACATGCCCACGGACGATTCCGCCACCAAGGCGCGCGCCGTCGCGGTCGACTTCGAAAATCTGCACGAGATCGTCGCCAAGGCGCGTCAGAACCTCGACCAGAACAACTGGGACTACATCGTCGGGGCGACCGAAAGCGAAACCACGCTGCGGCGCAACAGGCTGGCGCTCGATTCAGTGGCGTTCCGCCCGCGCGTGCTGCGCGACGTCAGCCGCGTGGACGCCGCCGTCAGCCGGTTCGGACGCCGATTGCGGCTGCCGCTGCTGCTCGCCCCGGTCGGCGCCCTGGAAAGCTTCGACGACAGCGCCGCCGCCGGGGTTGCCCGCGCCGCCGGCGCGTTCGGCGTCGCCCACATGATGAGCTCGGTGTCGAAGCCGGGGCTCGAGGGGGTGGCCGAGGCGGCCCGCGATGCGCTGCGCATCTTTCAGCTCTACGTCCGCGGCGACGATGCCTACGTCGAGGATCACGTCCGTCGCGCCATCGACCATGGCTTTGCGGGCTTCTGCCTGACCGTGGATACCGCGCATTACAGCCGGCGCGAACGCGATCTCGCCAAACGCCACGTCACCCGCGGCCGCCGCCATGTGGGCGGCCGCGAATTCCAGGCCGGGCTGGCGTGGCGCACCGTTGCGCTGATCAAGAACAAATTCGACATTCCGCTGGCGCTCAAGGGCATTGCCACCGCGGAAGACGCCGTGATCGCCCTCGATCACGGCGTCGAGTGGATCTACGTCTCCAATCACGGCGGCCGCCAGCTCGACCATGGCCTCGGGTCGTTCGAGGTGCTGCCGGAAATCGTCGACGCGGTGCGCGGTCGCGCCAGCATCATGGTCGACGGCGGCTTCTGCCGTGGCACCGACATCGTCAAGGCGATCGCCGCCGGCGCCGACCTGGTCGGCCTCGGTCGGATGCAGTGCTTCGGCCTGGCGGCGGCCGGCGAAGCCGGCATCGTGCGCATGCTGGAGCTGCTGGAGGACGAGGTGCAGCGCTGCCTCGGCCTGCTCGGCGTGACGACGTTCGCCGAGCTCGACCGCTCCTATCTGCATCCGGCGGCGCCGACCTGCCAGCCGGGCGTGCTGAGCGCCTTCCCGCTGCTGACCATCGACGACTATCGCTACTAAGAGTTCGGCGCTGGTAGCCAGCATGGACCATCGACGACTATCGCCATGAGGTGAGCCTGGGCAGTAGCCCGGATGGAGCGAAGCGAATTCCGGGTCCGCGGTGCCGCATTCGAGGCTGCGCCCGCATTCCGCTTCGCTGCATGCGGGCTGCGGGAAACAGCTAATGGCCCGGCAGGACCAGCACCTGCGGGTGCGGCGGCAGGGTCGCCTTCGACAGCACGATCGACGGCGTATCGCCGTAGCGCACGTCCCACTGCTGGCGCACGCGCTCGAGAAAACGCTCGAGCGTCGCCAGGCCGAAATAGTGCATCGGAATCATCAGCGGCGCCTTGAGCGCCTGCAGCACCTCGACCGTGCCCTCCAGGTCCAGCGTATAGCTGCCGTCGATCGGGACCAGCACGACGTCGACGCGACCGAGAGCGTCGAGCTGCTGCTGGGTCAGCGTGTGGTGCAGGTGGCCGAGGTGAGCGATGCACAGGTGCGCGATCTCGAACACGAAGATCGAATTGCCGTAGCGCTCGGTGCCGCCGCTTGCGTCGCGGATGTTGGTGGGAACATTGCGCACCCGCACGTCCTGATAGGTCAGGTCGTGCTCCGCCGGCTTGTTGTCGGGAGTCCAGCCGCGCAGCACGAGCTTGATGCCGGGATCGGGATGATCCGAGTAGTGGGTGCTGTGGGCGTGGTTCATCGTGATGATATCGGGCACGACCGGCGGCCTGACATAGTCGTTGTAATCGGTGGCGATGCGCACCAGGCGCGGGCTCTCGATCAGGAACGTCGAATGCCCCACATAGGTCAGCCGGACCTCGCCGTCCTGCAGCGCCGCGACCCGAAGTGCCGCGGGAACGACCCGCGGCGCGCCTGTCGCGACGAGACCCGGACAGCGGTCGGACAGCTCCGAGGTGGGTTGTGGCGCGGGAGCCTGGTCTTCCGCGCGGTCCTGGGCACCGGCGGCCGCACCCGGCAGCACCGCCAGGGCGATCGCAATCCGCAACAAGGCCGGGATGCATCCGGCGGCCGCCGTGTAGTCCATCCGCGGATGATAGCAAGAACGCGAGGTGCCGCCACGTCGCGGCATTCACGGTATCGCGAGGCGTCCGTTCAGTGAATCGGCATGATCAGGCCCTTGGGCGTGACCACCACCCAGTGCCCATCCTGACGCTTGATCTCCTGAATCCGGCCGAGGCCCGGCAGGTTCATGCCGGGCTCGACCTCGACGATGCCGTAACGGCCCTCGATCAGCGCGGCGCCGTCATAGACCTTGCGGATCGCCCAGCCCTCGACGATCGGCGGCTTTGCCGCCGGCTTGAGCTCGCCGGAGGACGGCACCGCGATCGATCCAGTGGTGTCCGCGGCGGCTGGCGGCGGCGCCGCGGCGGCAGCGGCGCGGCGGTCGCCACGATCCAGCGCTTCGGTGATCTTGCTCAGCTGGCCGTTGACGGTCGCATTCGAAGCCGTCATCGAGGCCCGCATCGCCGCCACGCTGTCGGCGAGCGCTTTGACGTTGGCGCGCAGCTGCGCGACCGTGTCCTTCAAGCTGCGGACGTCCTCGGGGTTTTCGTTGTGCGGCACTTCCACGGCGCCAACCAGATGGCGCTGCAGCTCCGCATCGCCGAGCGACCCGGCGACGGCGCCGATGCTCGCGGCCAGCGCGACCGAGGCGGCCAGCAGCGCGAAGCGGCTCGAGCGCGGCGGCGGCGCTGCCACGGCGGCCGGCGCCGGCGCCCGGGCGAGGGGCGGGGGCGCGGAGGCAGTCTCTTCCGGAACGATGCTCGGGCTTTCCGACGTCCGCGAGTCATCGATCCGGGGCAGCTCCTCGAGCGTCGCGGCAGGCGGCAGCGCGGGCGTCACCGCGGCGGCATCCGCGGCGCTTTCGGTGTGCGGTGCCTCGGCCTCCCGCGGTGCCTGCGGAGCGTGTCCTGCAGCCTGCGAACGCTCCGCATCGCCGAGTGGCGCCTGGTCGTGGCAGATCATCGACGCCGGGACGTGCGCAAGCGCCGGCGGATCGGTCTTGAAGAGGGTGGGAACGGGCGCCGGAACCGACGGGACCCGGTATTCGATGACGGCTGTCGACTCGCTGTTGGTCGGACCGACGTCTTTGCGCTTGCCCATGGCCTGCATCCGGATTGGC
>JBEKZK010000233.1:0-6809 GCA_049509935.1 Xanthobacteraceae bacterium
CCTGCTCCAGCCAGAGCCACTGGAACACCGCCGTCTCGAACAGCCCGGTGGGGGTGTCGGCATTGTATTCGAGCAGCTTGGCTGGGCCGCCGCCGCCGTAGGCGAGATCGAGCCGGCCATAGAGGCTCGGCTGCCGGCGTTTCCAGCTGGCCGCGATCCAGTTCCAGAAGCGGACCGGAATGGCGAGCCGGCGCATCACCGTCTCGTCGCCGACTGCCCGCGCGACGAGCTCGCCGCACATGCCGTCGATCTCCCGGGTCGGGCGCTCGAGATCCTCTTCGATCTCCCGCAGCGTGAACCCCCAGTAGGCGGTCTCGTCCCAATAGGGATCGCCGTCGATGGTATGGAAGGCAAAGCCGGTGCTCTCGGCGAGCTCGCGCCAGTCCGCCCGCTCTCGACAAGGAATGCGCTGCATCCGCGGTTGCTTCAGCTCCCCGAAGACAGGCCGACCGCGCGGCCGGTCGATCCGAAGCCGCCGCGCTCGGCGCTCGGGGACGGCGAGGACGGACTCGATGTCGCCGGCGTCTGCGAGGTCGGCGACGAGCCGAACAGCGGGCGGCCCCAGTGGGCCGAGCCGGAGTGCCCGCAGTCCTGTTTCGTCCCGTCGGGATTCTTCCGGCAGGCGCCGTCACGCTGGTTCAGATAGTAGCCGCTCGCCGAGGTGACGCCGAGTGCGCCGGCGACGACGAGCCCGATCTGGATCGAGCGCTTCATCTTCAGTAGGTCATCGACGCGGCGCTTAGGATGCCGCCGGTGATCGATGCCAGTCCGAGCCAGAGCGCCGACGCCGTCTCGCCGGCCGCGATCCGCCGCGACAGATCGGGATCGGGGATGCGGGCGAGAAAATAGACGATCACCTGGACGACCAGGCCGACCACGCTCCAGATCACGCAGTCGATGATGTTGGCCGAATGCGCAATTGCGCTGCCGACCGGCAGGGCAAAGCCGATCATGCTCATGCCGAGCGCCATCGCGGCCCCCGGAACGTTCGCCCGGATCAAGGCGAACTCGTCGTGCGGCGTGATCCACGTGTAGACGAACAGGTATGCCACCACCACGGCGCCGGCGACGACGAAGTAGACCAGAAAAGCCGGAACTCCGGCGAAGGACGAGAAATCCATGATGCTGCCCCCAGTCATGCGCGTGGTCCGGTGAAGCGGTTCGCCGGACGAGACCATGCGCCACTCGAAACGCATGGTCCGACGACCATGCCACGCCCTCTGGCGAGCACCAGAAGCGTCGCCTACGGCCCCTGCTTGGCAAGCCTGTCGAACGCAACAAGTTTCCGAAGAAGATCTGCCATCTCATTGAGTGGCAACATGTTCGGACCGTCGGAAGGAGCCCGGTCGGGATCCCGGTGGGTCTCGATGAAGACGCCGGCGACGCCGACCGCAACCGCCGCCCGCGCCAGGACCGGCACGAAGACGCGCTCGCCGCCCGAGGACGCCCCCTGCCCGCCTGGCTGCTGCACCGAATGGGTGGCGTCGAAGATCACCGGAGCGCCGATTCGCGCCAGGATCGGCAGCGCGCGCATGTCCGACACGAGGGTATTGTAGCCGAACGAAGCGCCGCGCTCGGTGACCAGCACGTTGCGGTTTCCGGTTTCGGTGATCTTCGCCACCACGTGGACCATGTCCCACGGCGCCAGGAACTGGCCCTTCTTCACGTTTACGACGCGGCCGGTTGCGGCGGCCGCGACCAGCAGATCGGTCTGGCGGCACAGGAAGGCGGGGATCTGCAGCACGTCGACGGCCTCGGCGACAGCGGCACACTGCCCCGCCTCGTGCACGTCGGTGAGCACCGGAACACCCAGGCTGTCTCGGATCTCGGCCAGGATCGGCAGCGCCTTGCCGAAGCCGACCCCGCGTGCGCTCGCCGTACTGGTGCGGTTTGCCTTGTCGAACGACGTCTTGAAGACGAAGCCGACGCCCGCGGCCGCCGCGATCTCCTTCAGGGCGGCCGCCATGTCGAGCGCGTGCGCCCGGCTCTCCAGCGCGCACGGCCCGGCGATCAGCGCGAGCGGCAGGGCATTGCCGAACCGGACTCCGCGCACCAGGACGATGGGATTCGGCGCGTCGGCAACCGTGGGACTGTGCGTGCTCACGCGCCGACCATGCGTTGACGGGCGGGCGCGGTCAACGGCCGGACGCACGACAACCACGATCGGAGGGAATCGCTCAGCGGACCGAAGAGAACGAGGTCGGCTGCAGCAGCGAGTTTGCGAGCGACGCCACGATCGGCCCATCCCGCTCGGTCTCGGCGCGTTTGGCGATCCACTCGGGGTCGCTCATGAAGGCGGCCCATTTCTTCTCGCGCTCGGCGAGCGATTCCCAGGCCAGCAGATAGTAGAGGTCCTGGTTGGAATCGCCGACCAGCACGGTCCAGAACCCGGCCTGGCGGATGCCATGGCGCTTCCACAGGTCGAGCGTGATCGTCTCGAACCGCTTGAGCAGCGCCGGCAGCCTGCCCGGCACGCAATGATAGACCCTGAGCTCGTAGATCATCCGATCCTCCCTGAAGCCATTATGGTCGAGTGAATTCGCGTGCGAACTTAGCGCATGTTCCGGCGAAGTGGCTACCGGTTCGCCGACAAGAACATGCGCCAGTCAAAACCCATGTTCCGGCGATGTGGCTACCGGTTCGCCGACAAGAACATGCGCCACTCAAAACCCATGTTCCGGCGAAGGCCTGCCCCCGGACTTGTTCCGGGGGTGGCTGCCGGTTCGCCGAGTCACTCGGATCCGGGCAACACGCCGACATAGCGGGCGCGCGGCCGGATCAGCTGACCGGCCGCATATTGCTCCATCGCATGGGCAATCCAGCCGACCGCGCGCCCGATGAAAAACATCCCGATGGCCGCGCCGCGCGGAAGCCGCAGGGTGACCGACACCGCGGCGAGCGCAAAATCGACATTCGGCTTGCGTCCCAGCAGGTGCTCGGCCGCGGCCGCCGTCTCGGCGACGAAGGCCGACCGTGCCGCCGGCGCGGCGGTCAGCAGCGCGCCGAGGATCGCGGCGGCGCGGGGATCGCCGTCCGGATAGAGCGGATGGCCGAATGCCTGCAGCCGCTCGCCGCGGCGCAGCCGCTCGCCGAGCGCGCCTGCAATATCGCCAGCCTGCGACAGCTCGGCGAGCAGCGCCTCGGCCCGGCTGGTGGCGCCGCCGTGCAGCGGGCCCGACAGGGCGGCCAGCGCCCCGATGACGACCGCGTAGGGCGTCGCCCGGGTCGAGGCGATGCAACGTGCCACGTAGGTCGACGCGTTCAGCTCGTGGTCGGCAACCAGGACCAGGCAGCGGCGAACCAGATCGGCCTCGGCGCTGCCGAGACCCCAGGCCGCCGCCAACTGGCGATGGATCGGCGCGCCATTCGGCCGTTCCCCGGTCACCGCCGCCGCTAGCGCGCGCAGCACCGACACACCGGTGCCCGGCAGCGATCCGCCGGACACGTCGGCGGCGCCGACATCGGCCGCTGCCAGGCGCAACAGCATCGCTTGCGCCCCCTCGATCGGGGCAGCGCTCGCCGCCGCGGGACGAAACCACGAGCCGCCGACTTGGCGGCGCCGAGCGATGAATGGGTCGTCGGCGACGTCCCAGAGCAGGCGAGCGACCTCCTCGAGGCCGGCGTGCCCGGCGAGGCCGACCGCATCGACGCCGCGATAGTACAGCCTGCCGTCCTCGACCAGGCAGATCGCCGAATCGAGCACCGGGCTGTGGGCGTCGAACGGCTGCGGCGGCACCGCCCGCGGCTGCCCGCTGCGGTGCAGCCGCCGCAGCCGCTCGACGTCGTCGGCCCGATAGCGGCGCTCGCGGCTGCCGCGCACCGGCGCCGACTGCAGCAGTCCGCGGCTCACATAGGCATAGAGCGTCGCCGGCTTGACTCCGAGCCGGCGGGCGGCCTCGCGGGCACTGATCAGCATGCAGAGCGACCTCATATTGATCAACAGAATCAATATTGACATGACTGCCTGGTCGCCGTCTAGTCCGGCCGATCCGGGACGCTCGGGATCTCGTCATGGCCGGGCCTGTCCCATCCACGCCTTTGCTTGTTGCCAGGCAGACGTGGATGCCCGGGACAAGCCCGGGCATGACGAGCCAGAGAGGGCCCGTCCTGCTCGACGGGAGCTTGACATGAACGAGGCATTCGCCAAGACCGCGGCGATGACCGGCCCGGTGCTGACGCCGACGATCGGCCCGGAGATGATCGACGTCCGCGGCCTGCACGCTGCGACCGGCCGCTACACCTTCGATCCCGGCCTGACCGCGACCGGCATCTGCCGCTCGGCGATCACCTACGTTGACGGCGATCGCGGCGTCCTGCTCTACCGCGGCTATCCGATCGAGCAGCTGGTCGAGCACTGCGACCATCTGGAGATCGCTTGGCTGCTGCTCAATGGCGAGTTGCCGACGCCGTCGCAGAAGCAGCGCTTCATCTTCGACATCACCCACCACTCCATGGTGCACGAGCAGATCCACGCGATCTATCGCGGGTTCCGCCGCGACGCCCACCCGATGGCGGTGATGTGCGGCGTCACCGGCGCGCTGTCGGCGTTCTATCACAACAGCCTCGACATCTTCGATCCGCATCACCGCCGGATCGCGGCCCACCGCCTGATCGCCAAGATGCCGACCATCGCCGCGATGGCGCACAAGTATGCGCTGGGCCAGCCGTTCATCTATCCGCGCAACGATCTCGGCTACGCCGAAAACCTGCTCCACATGCTGTTCGCGGTGCCGTGCGAAGACTTTTCAGCCCAGCCGGCCGCGGTGCGCGCGCTCGATGCGATCCTGATGGTGCAGGCCGATCACGAGCAGAATGCTTCGACCAGCACGGTGCGCGCGGTCGGCTCCAGCCGCGCCAATCCCTACGCCTGCATCGCCGCCGGCATCGCCTCGCTGTGGGGCCCGCTGCACGGCGGCGCCAACCAGGGCGTGCTCGAGACGCTCGCCGACATCGGCACGGTCGACCGCATTCCGGAGATTTTGCGCCGCGCCAAGGACAAGCGCGACCCCTATCGGCTGATGGGCTTCGGCCACCGGGTCTACAAGAGCTACGACCCGCGGGCCAAGGTGCTGCGACGCTACTGCCACGAGGTGCTCGACGCCTACGGCCGCCGCGACGATCCGCTGCTCGAGATCGCCATGGAGCTGGAGCGGATCGCCCTCGAGGACGACTACTTCGTCGAGCGCAAGCTCTACCCCAACGTCGATTTCTATTCCGGCATCATCCTGCAGACCATCGGCCTGCCGCTCGCGATGTTCACGCCGCTGTTCGCGGTGGCCCGCACCACCGGCTGGATCGCCCACTGGATCGAGATGATGTCGGACCCGGACACCCGGATCGTGCGGCCGCGGCAGCTTTACGTCGGATCGCCGCCGCGCTCGTTCGTGCCGATGGCCGAGCGTGCCGAGCACCCGCCGCTGGTCGGATAGTGAGGCGGAAGATTTCCGCTTGCCTTATCCGTCCGCCCACGGCGCCTGCTGCGCAGCGTGATGGATGTACAGGATTTGGTCGGTATAGACGACCTTCATGCGCGCCGATGCTTCACGAACACGGCTGCCACATCCGCCTCTCTCGCAAACCGTCTATCGCGCGCCGCCTTCAATCCCCGATCGATGCCATCGAGCTCATCCGGGGTCGCATGGTACGCGCCGCCCGCCAGTCCGGCGTCGATCTCCTCCGCGATCGCGGCAAGCTCCTCCTGTGCCGCTTCCGGCCAAGTCTCAACCCGCAGCAGAACGTTTTTGAGTGCCTTTGCTGTCACACCGCCAACCATATCATGTTCGGATATTGCCCCAACTGCAGTTTCGCCTGCTGCGGCCGACGAAAGCGTACAACGGATAATTGCGGACAGACCCGGATCGATCACTATCACGCCTTCCTCATCGGATTGTCGTCCGCCGGCCGGTCGTGCAGGTGGCACGCCACGACATGGCCTAGCCCGACCGGCTTCAGCTCCGGCTCCTCGCGGCGGCAGCGGTCGAACGCGTAGCGGCAGCGGGTGTGGAACCGGCAGCCCTTGGGCGGATCGATCGGGCTCGGCACGTCGCCGGTCAGGATGATGCGGTTGCGCGCGAACGTCGGATCGGGAACCGGCACGGCGGAGAGCAGCGCTTCCGTGTACGGATGCTTGGGCGCAGCGAACATCTGCCGCTTCGGCGCCAGCTCGACGATCTTGCCGAGATACATCACCGCGACCCGGTGGGTCATATGCTCGACGATCGCCAGATCGTGGCTGATGAACAGCAGCGCCAGGCCGAGCTCGCGCTGCAGGTCCTGCAGCAGGTTGACGATCTGCGCCTTGACCGAGACGTCGAGCGCGGACACCGCCTCGTCGCACACGATGAGATCGGGCTCGGCGGCTAGTGCCCGCGCGATCGCGATGCGCTGGCGCTGCCCGCCGGAGAACTCGTGCGGCCAGCGGCCGGCGGTCTCGCGCGGCAGCCGCACCTTGTCGATCAGCGCCGCGACCCTGGCGGCTTGATCGGCGGCGGAGGACGCGAGCGCGAAATTGCGGATCGGCTCGGCGATGATGTCGCGCACCCGCATGCGCGGATTGAGGCTGGAGAACGGGTCCTGGAACACGACCTGGACGCGCCGGCGCAGCGGCCGCAGGTCGGCGGCCGACAGGTCGTCGATGCGCCGTCCGTCGAGCACCACCTGCCCCGCCGTGATGTCGAACAGCCGCAGGATGGCCTTGCCGACCGTCGATTTGCCGCAGCCGGATTCGCCGACCAGCGCCAGCGTCTCGCGCTTGGCGATCGTGAAGGAGACGCCGTCGACCGCATGGACCACGCCGCGGTTCAGGCCGA
>JBEKZK010000234.1:0-6775 GCA_049509935.1 Xanthobacteraceae bacterium
CAACCTCAACAACGCATAACGTATGAGTCTATCTCAAAAATGACAAGAAGTTGCATAAAGACGCCTACAACGACGCGGCCGGCGTCACCGCCATGTTCAACCTGAACCTCCTCGCCCGCATCAATCGCGAGCTCGGCGCCGATTTCGACCCGTCTGCCTTCGAGCATCACGCGATCTACCACGGCGAGCTCCGCCGCATCGAGATGCACCTGGCGAGCCGCAAGGCGCAGAAGGTCCGGGTGTGCGGCCGCTGCTTCGAGTTCCGCGCCGGCGAGACCATTCACACCGAGAACAGCTACAAATATACGGTCGACGGCTTCGCCGCGCTCGCCCGCGGCGCCGGCTGGACCAACCGTGCGGTCTGGACCGACGCCCGCGGGTACTTCTCGGTCCACGCGCTCGCGATCGACGGCGCTCCGCGCAGCTAACCCCCCTTCGCGGTCGGCGCCCGGGTGGCCTATCATCGCGGCGACCAGCCAGGGAGGCCGCCCATGGACCAGACCACGCAGACGATCCGCGCCGAGGACATCAATCCGCACTACCGCTGGAACCGGGCGCTGCCGGCCTCCGGCATCATGGCGGTCGACTTCGAGGAGCGCGTCGACTTCCAGCGCCTCAACCGCTACCGGCTGGGCCGCGCCCGGCAGGCGCTCGAGGCGTCCGAGGCCGGCGCGCTGCTGTGCTTCGACGTCAACAACATCCGCTATCTGACCAGCACCAAGATCGGCGAGTGGGAGCGCGACAAGCTCTGCCGCTTCGCGCTGCTCGCCCGCGGCAGGGAGCCGATCCTGTGGGATTTCGGCTCCGCCGCCGTGCATCACCGGCTGTACGTGCCGTGGCTCGAGCCGGAAAACTGCAAGGCCGGGCTGATCGGGCTGCGCGGCACGGTGCCGCCGTCGTTCGGCCTGATGCAGCGCCACGCCGAGGAGATCGCCGCGCTGCTGCGCGAGGCCGGCGTCGCCGACATGCCGCTCGGCGTCGACATCATCGAGCCGCCGATGCTGTTCGAGTTGCAGAAGGCCGGCCTGAAGGTGGTCGACGGCCAGCAGATCATGCTGGAGGCGCGCGAGATCAAGAGCATCGACGAGATCGCGCTGCTCAACCGCGCCGCCGCCATGGTGGACGGCGCCTATCAGCTGATCAGCGAGCAGCTCAAGCCCGGGGTGCGCGAGGCCGACGTCGTCGCGATGGCGACCGAGTTCCTGTACCGCAACGGCTCCGACGACGTCGAGGCGATCAACGCCATCTCCGGCGAGCGCTGCAATCCGCATCCGCACAATTTCACCGACCGCATGATCCGCCCGGGCGACCAGGCGTTCTTCGACATCCTGCAGTCCTTCATGGGCTATCGCACCTGCTACTACCGCACCTTCAATGTCGGCCGCGCCACGCCGGCCCAGCACGACGCCTACCGCAAGGCCCGCGAATGGCTCGACCGCGCCATCGAGCTGATCAAGCCCGGCGTCTCCACCGACCGGGTGGCGAGCGTGTGGCCGGCCGCGCCGGACTTCGGCTTTCCCGACGAGATGGCGGCGTTCGGGCTGCAGTTCGGCCACGGCCTCGGGCTGGCGATCCACGAGCGCCCGATCATCAGCCGGGTGATCTCGCTCTCCCATCCGATCGAGATCAAGGAGGGCATGGTGTTCGCGCTGGAGACCTGGTGCCCGGCCGCCGACGGCTATTCGGCGGCGCGCATCGAGGAGGAGCTGGTGGTGACCGACACCGGCTGCCGGGTGATCAGCCTGTTTCCCGCCGAGGAGCTGCCGATCGCGAACCGCTATTAGAGAAGGCTGCTTGGAATGAGCATTTTGGAAATTGACGTCGGCGATTTGCGCCCGCGCTCGGTTGCGTTCACCGCGGACGAGCTGGTCGTGACGCTCCTCGATGGGCGCAAGATCGCGACCCCGCTCGATTGGTATCCGCGGCTGCAGCGCGCGTCGGCGGAGCACCGTGCGAATTTCGAGATCATGCCGATGGGGATCCACTGGCCGGACCTCGACGAGGATTTGGGCATCGTCGGAATGTTGAAGGGCCGCCGCGCCTGATCGACCCGCGCGCCGTCAGACGAACGTCACCGCCAAGCCGTCGAGCGCGATGCCGTCGAGGCTGGTCGTCCAGGTTTCCCCGGGCGCGACCGGGAATGCCCGGGTCAGGCTGCCGGTGGTGACGATCTCGCCGGCGCGCAGCGGCGGATTGTGGCGGTCGCCGGCCAGCACCTCGGCGAGGTGGGCGAGCGCCAGCAGCGGGCCGCCGAGCACATTGCCGGCCCGCCCCTCGTCCATGGTCTCGCCGTTGCGGCGAAGCGTCACCGTGAAGCTGGAAAGTGCCTGCACGAGCTCGCCCGCCGCGGCGTCCTCGACCGCAAGCTTCGGCCCGAGCAGCAGGGCGCCGTGCAGTCCGCCGGCCGCAACCGCGTCGGCGGCCGCGAAGCGCCAGCCGGGAAACACCGACTGCACGATCTCGAAGCCGTGGGCGACCCACGCGATCGCGTCGAGCAGCTGCTCCGGCGACATCCCCGGGCCGACCGCGCCCGCCAGCCCGAATACGATCTCCGGCTCGATCCGCGGCTCCATCAGGCCGGACAGCGCGAACGGGCCGCCCAGCCGGTGCACCGTGGAGGCGTACATGTCGCCCCAGATCGGGGCCGACACGTTGTATTCGGCCCAGATGCCGCGATTGGTGAAACCGATCTTGCGCCCGACCGCGGTCTCGCCGCGGTCGACGCGCAGGCGCCGCAGCTCCGCCGTCACCGCATAGGCCCGGTCGAGGTCGAGCTGCGGAATGGACTGCGAGAACGGCGCCGTCGCCCGGTGCGCGGCGAGCGCCTCGAGAACCTCGGCGGCGATGTCCGCGGCTTGCGGCGGTGCTGTGGTCACGCTCGAATCCCGGTCCGGTCGTCATGACCTTGGGCAAGTTCCGCTCGCGCGTCAATTCGGTCCGGCGTATTTCGCACGCGAGCACCTTGCTGCCCAGATTTTGCCGTACCATTCGCTCTCGGAACGGAGTCGTCACATGCGCGCAATCTGTCTCTCGGCGGCGATCCTCGGCATGCTGCTGGCATCGTCGGCGGCCTGGCCTCAGGCGAAGACCGTCCACTACTTCGAGCTCAGCGGCGAGATCCTCGGCGATCTGCCGATTGACGCATTCCTCCGCGAGGAGCGCCAGGGCGCCAAGGTGGTCGCCGCGACGCTGGACATCTGCTACTCGGTCTCGCTCGCCGCGCCGCGCAAGGACCGGTTCGCCGTCAACCTCAAGCCCGAGGCCGACAAGCTGGTGGGCAGCGGCCAGACCCAGGAGGACAAGGTCGCCGTGACGGTACGGCTGACCCGCAAGCGCAGCGGCGAGACGACGAGCTTCACCGGCGTCATCCAGCGCGGCCAGGAGAAGTCCGAGGTCAACTCCGCCGAGAACACCGACGTCGACGAGAAGGAGTTTCTCGAAGGCCGTGCCGTCGACGACCCGATCGTCGCCGCTCCGGCCGACTTCACCGAGCTGTCGCCGGGCTCGATCGCGGTCCGCGTCAAGCGCGAGTCGCTCGGCGGCGTGGTCAAGGAGCTCAAGGGCCAGAGCCTGCTGGTCGAGCTCGAGAGCCTGGCGCCCGACTGCGTGGCGCTGCGCTCCGGCGAGCAGGTCGTTCACGCCGACGTCGATCCGGAGCGGGCGGCCGCGGTGATCGCCCGGCTCAAGGCATTGCCCGGCGTGGCGGCCGCCGGCTGGATCGGCGGCAGCTATTCGATCGCCAACGCGGTGCGGCTGCCGGCGGCGGCCTGGAAGGGCGGCGACGGCAGGCTCGACCGCGGCAAGCTCGCGTCGGCGGTCGCCGCCGCGGTCGCCGGCTCGTACGCGGCCAAGCTCGAATCCACCGCGTGGGAGGAGGCGACCGGCGAGCTCACGATCAAGCTCAAGCGCCCCAACCAGCGGGTTCCCCAGCTCGGCCTGACCGACGTCGTCGAGCTGGTCGCCCTCGTCGGCCCCGACAAGCCGGGCGCGACCGACGCGCTGATCGTCTGGTTCGCCACCCCGACCGTGACCACGATCGACGAGGGGCCGGAGCCGCGCCTGAAATTCGTCGACGTCGACGCCGGCGAGGACGAGGGGCAGGGCGCCGACAACGACGAGCTGGTCGCAGCCGTCGCCCGCGACCTCAAGGGCAAGCGGTGGGATTCCGACCAGTCCGCCTGGAAGTGATGAGGCCCTATTCCTCCAGCCCCGTCGGCACCGGCGTGTCCTCGCTCGAAAGCCGCATGCCCGCCATCAGCGCCATGGTCTCGGCGAGCGCGGCGAAATCCCTGCGCAGATAGCCCTCGGGGTCGTCCTGCAGCATCGCGGCGCCGAAATGGCACTGCAGCATCTCGCGCGCCGCCGCCGTCACCGGCATCGGCACGTCCTGCTCGCGGCCGAGCGCCAGCCCGAGATCCAGATCCTTGCGCATCAGCTCCGGCGTGAACGTCGGGGTCCAGTCGAGGTTGACCAGCGCCGGCGACTTGTAGCGGGTGAACATCGAGCCCATCACGCCGTTGTTGAGGAACGCCAGGAAGGCGTGGCGCGGCACGCCCATCTTGTTCACCAGCAGGGTGATCTCGATCAGGTTCTCGATGACGACGCCGAGCATCACGTTGTGGGCGATCTTGCACACCCGCGCCAGCTCGCCTGCGCCGACGAAGCTCACGCCCTGCGGCGCGAACGCCGCGATGATCGGCGTCACCGCCCGGCAGGCGTCGTGCGGTCCGGAGATCACCGCCGACAGCCTGCCGGCCGTGATCACCTTGGCGTTGCCGCTCACCGGCGCCGCCACGAGGTCGGCGCCGCGCGCCGCGAGACGGCGGCGGATGTCGGCGGACTCCTCGACCGCGATGGTGGAGCAGTCGACGAAGATTTTAGGCACCGGACCGTTGCCGGCCGCAACCCCGCCGGGGCCGAAATAGACCTCGTCGAGATCCTTGCCGGCGGAGACGATCGAGCACAGCACGTCGACGCCGGCCAGATCCGCCGGCCGGTCGACGATGGTCGCGCCCTCGGCGGCGAGCGGCTCCGCCTTGGCCCGGGTGCGGTTCCAGATCGACACGTCGAAGCCCGCCGCCAGCAGCCGCCGCGCCATCGGAAAGCCCATCCGCCCCATGCCGATCCAGCCGATCCGCTGCCGGTTCTCCGCCATCGTCGCGCTCCCGTCGTGCTCTGCTGCCCCCAGACTTATCCGCAATCCGGACCGCCATAAAGCCGGTGCCTGCCGAGATATAGCCAGCGGATGGATTTTGCCCGTATACAGAGCGGCGCGCGCCCCGAGCGGAGCCCGCCCGCTGGGCGCCGCGCGCCTGCTGCGGCGACGGTCGGCAGCGTGCGCGCGTGGTCGTGGCGAACGCGGCAAGAGGATACCGATGACCAGGGTGATCACCATCTGCGGCAGCCTGCGCAAGGGCTCCTACAACGCCATCGTGGCCCGCTCGCTGCCGGCCCTGGCGCCCGCCGGCACGACCATCGAGGGCTCGCCGCCGATCGGCACCATGCCGCTCTACAACGCCGATGTGCAGAACGAGGCGGGCTTCCCGGCGCCCGTGATGGCGCTCGCCGACGCGATCCGAACCGCCGACGGCGTCATCATCGTGACGCCCGAGTACAACTATTCGTGCCCGGGCGTGCTCAAGAACGCGATCGACTGGGTGTCGCGGGTGCCCGACCAGCCGTTCGCCGGCAAGCCGGTGGCCCTGCAGTCCGCCTCCCAGGGTCCGCTGGGCGGGCCGCGGGCGCAGTATCACATCCGCCAGATGCTGATCTTCCTCGACGCCTTCACGTTCAACAAGCCGGAGATCTTCATCGGCGCCGTCAAGGCCAAGGTCGACGAGGCGAGCGGCGAACTCACCGACGAGCCGACCCGCGCGCTCATCCGCCAGCAGCTCGAGGGGTTCGCCAAGCTCATCGGCCGGCTCGGCGGCAAGAGCTGACACCGCGGCGGCTCGCCGGAATTAATTACGGTGACAGTGCACTTTATTCAGAATTACGGAATTACCAAATTACGGTGACAGTGCACTTTATTCAGGTCGACGGTCCACTGCGCGCCACCATCTGCTCCCGCGATTTCCGGCCGATCCGAATGGTGTACGGGTCGGACTGCGGGACCGGGCGGCGATCCCGACGGCAAGCGTCAAAACGTCGGGCGGAAAAAATTTTGGGTTAACCAAACAGCGCAGGATTTCTCGACCGATCAGGATAAAAGTCGTCGGCGACTTTTCCTTTCGGCGGCGGCGGTGCTAGATGATGACCGATGGACGGCGTCGGCAAACTGTTTGAACCTGCTGTCGGTCTGTTTGTCTGGAACGTTCGCAGGTGTCACGGGAGCTTCCTGACCATGGAGCTCGGGATGCCGCATCTGTCCGTCAGGGAGCCGATCGCACCGCGTCATGCCCGCTCGCCGCGGCTTCGCCGGGATTTGGAGCGGAGAAAAATCCATGTGGTGGGAGACTGGCACCTCTGGGTTCGCTACGGCGCATGGGAGCTGTCGACCGCGCACGGGGTCCTCGACAGCACCAGCCCCGCGGGCTCGATCGGGGACGAATGCCTGGCCGATCTGGACGGACAGCGGCTCCGCTCCGTCGCGCCCGGGCGGATGCCCAGCTCCTGCGCGTTCACGTTCGATCTCGGGGGATCGCTGGAGGTGTGGCCGTCGACCCGGCTACCCGACGACCAGTGGAGCCTGCACGGCCGCGACGGCAGCGTCGCGGCCTTCCAGAGCGACGGCACGCTTGTTGTCGACAAGGCCACTGCGAAGTTACGGTGACAG
>JBEKZK010000235.1:0-6772 GCA_049509935.1 Xanthobacteraceae bacterium
CGGGTCGTAGTACATTTCCCGCGCCGCACTGAAGGTAACGGGCCGATCGGGATTGCTTTCGCCGGATGCGAACGAATCCCCGAGCGCCACCACCAGCAGGTCTTCGACCGTCACGTTCGGCTCGGCGAGCTCCCGTCCATCCGGCAGCTGGACCGTAACGCTCACCCCGGAGGCCGTCGGGTCGAGCGAAAACGGCACCCGCTCGATGGTGAGCTTGCCGCCGCAGGGCTGGACCTTGCGGCCCCCCGCGCTGCCGGCTGCGTGTGGCTGCCAAGTCCACACGCACTGGCCGGTGACCTGCTGCAGCGCCTCGTGCGACAGGTGCACCACGACGGTATGCGCCGCCGGCAGCACGTAGTCCTCCCTGGCGGCACCCCAGGAATATCGGCGTTCGCATTGGGCAAGATAGTGCCGAGGCCGGTCGGACTTGTCGTAGCACACCGAAACGCCGGTCTTCGCCGCCCAGCCGAGCCGCGATTCCTCGAAGTGCGTCCGGCCGGTCGCCGCACAGGTCGCAGGGGTCGTGGGGTCCCGGCAGTCCGGGTCGTTCAGACGCCGCTCGGTGCGGTAGATGATGTCGGCCGGCAGGGCGCCGCGGGCGTCGCCACGCACGTGCTGGAAGGCGGCCTCGTGAACCGCGAAGGAGCTCGCGACGCGATAATAGCGAAACGGACTCTCGACCTCCCACTCGAGATCCGCCGCCCTGCCGTGGCCGAAGCCGCCGATCAACCCGCAAATCGACGCAACAAGCGCAATCGACTGACGCATTGCCCATCTCCGCAGGCCGCGAGCATCCACCCGAATTCGTCGCGGTATGCGTACCCCAAGTCCCCGTGTGGTCGATATCACCCACAATCGGCCCGGCGCACAAGCCTGGCCTCGCGTCGCGCCAATATTCTATCTTAAGTAATATAATAACAAACGAACAACCTAGCGACCGCTCCCGGTGGCCGGCCGGTCGAGCTCGGGATAATGCCGGAAGATTCCCTGCTCGTTGAACGGAATGCGTCGGTCCGACGCCAGATAGGCAGCGATGCGCGGACGCGCGGCGACCCGGTCGTGCAGCGCAGTCACCAACCGTAGACGCTTTTCCGACCGCGCCATGGCGTGCGGGAAGGCATAGCGCAGACCCGCGACCAGCTGGAACAGCGACAGGTCGGCATAGGTCGAGCGCGCCCCGACCAGGTATTTGTCGCCGCGCGGATTGCGGGCGAGCAGTTGCTCGAAGTAGCCGAGGTATTTCGGGGCTCGCGAGGCGATGAAATCGGCTGCCCGGCGCCGCGCCTCCTTGCGCTGGTCCTCGTAATAGAGGCCCGATGCGATCGGGTGGTGGGTGTCGTGGACCTCGCTGACCGCATCCGCGATGGTGAGCTGCAGCTGATGGGTCCACAGGCGCCCGGCCTCGGTGCGCGGGGCGAGGCCGTGGCGACTGCCCAGGAACAGCAGGATATTGGCGGTCTGGCCGATCAGCAGCTTGCCGGCACGCAGGAATGGCGGCGCGAACGGCGGCTGGACCGCCTCCTTGCCGTCGAGCAGCCGCAGCATCGACGGCAGGCCCTTGGTTCCCGGCTGTCGGGCCACGTCCACATAGGCGATGCCCGCGTCCTCCAGCGCCAGCCTGACGAACTCGCCGCGTCCCTGGATCGACGGCCAATAGTGCAGCTCGTAGGGCATGCGATGCCTCCCTTCGGTCAGCGCTGCACATTCTCACTAGCGCCACAGTGCTCGCAAGACTGCGGACCCGCGATTGAATTCATCGCCGAGCGTCGTATCTTTGAGGTGAGCCGCCCCGGCTGCCGGACCGAGGCCGAGGCGACACGGGAGCTGCGCAATGTCGACCGTGAGCGACTGGAAGATCTCACCCGCCGTCCAGCCCAAGCCGGGGGACTATGCGTTCGACCTGGACCGGACCCTGACGTCGGTCGTCGGGCTTCGCGCGATCATTCCCGGCGATGCCTTCACGGCCGAAGTGCTGGGCACCGAGCGCGCCGGCAATGGGGTGCTGATTCGCGACGACGGCCTCGTGCTGACGATCGGCTATCTGATCACCGAGGCCGAATCGGTGTGGATCAGCCTGTTCGACGGCCGGCCGGTCCAGGGCCATGTGCTGGCCTATGACCATGAGACCGGCTTCGGGCTCGTCCAGGCGCTCGGCCGGGTCGATGTCCCGGCGCTGCGGCTCGGCGCATCGACCCCGACGCAGATCGGCGACAAGGTGGTGGTCGCCGGCGTCGGCGGCCGGCAGCGCTCCGTCGCGGCCCGGATCATCGCCAAGCAGGAATTCGCCGGCTCGTGGGAATACGTCCTCGACGAGGCGATCTTCACCGCGCCTGCGCATCCCAACTGGGGCGGCACCGCACTGATCGGCAGCGCCGGAGAGCTGCTCGGCATCGGGTCCCTGCAGCTCCAGCAGACCCGCGCCACCGGACAGACCGAGAACCTCAACATGATCGTGCCGATCGACCTGCTCGAGCCGATCCTCGATGATCTCCTCGCATTCGGCCGCCCCAATCGCCCGCCACGACCGTGGCTCGGCATCTACGCGACCGAGATCGAGGAGAAGATCGTGATCATGCGCGTGGCGAATCGCGGTCCCGGCCAGATCGTCGATCTCCGCCCCGGCGACATCATCCTGGCGGTGGCGGGAACCGAGGTGAGCGATCTCGCCGACACCTTCCGCCGCGTCTGGGCTCTCGGGCATGCCGGCGTCGAGGTGCCTCTGCTGATGTACAGGGACGGCCGTACCTTCGAGGCGCGGCTCGCCTCGGTCGAGCGCGGCCGGTTCTTCAAGACGCCCAGCCTGCATTGATCGGAGTGCGTTCGCAGACCATACGGGGGCTCCGATAGGCGAGTTCGCAATTGGACAGGGCGTTTCCCGGTTCGAGGACCCGCGGCTGTTGCAGGGCGGCGGCCGCTATGTCGACGACCTCGTGCTGCCCGGCATGGCGTTCGGCTGCGTGCTGCGGTCGCCCCACGCGCATGCCGGCATCCGTTCGATCGATGGCGCACGGGCGCGGGCGGCGCCGGGCGTGCTCGCGGTGCTCACCGGGGCCGAGTGGGAAGCATCCGGGCTCGCCGACCTCCCGGTGCCGGGCGGGAAGAGCCGCCGGAACGGGATGCCGATGTACCGGCCGCGCTACCCGGCCCTGGTGAAGGATCGGACCCGGTGGGTCGGGGACTATGTCGCCTTCGTGGTCGCCGAGACGCCGCATCAGGCGATGGACGCCGCCGAGCTGATCGAGGCCGACTACGAGCCGCTGCCGGCCATCGTCTCCACCGCCGAGGCGGCGGCCGACGGCGCGCCGCGCGTCTGGGAGGACTGCGAAAGCAACATCTGTTTCGTCGAGCAGTTCGGCGACGAGGCCGCGACCGACGCGGCGTTCGCGCGCGCCGAGCATGTGGTGCGGCACCGCTTCGTGATCAACCGGGTGACCGCCGCCACCCTGGAGCCGCGGGCGGCCTTCGGCGACGTCCACGGGACCGACGGCCGCGAGACCCTGCACACCGCGGTGCAGCGCGTACACCCGATCCGCGCCGAGCTCGCCAGGATCATGAAGGTCCCCGAGAGCAAGGTCCGCGTCGTGACCGGGGACACCGGCGGCAGCTTCGGCATGAAGTCGCCGATCTTCAACGAGATGGTCCTGGTTCTGCTGGCATCCCGGCTCACCGGGAGGCCGGTCAAGTGGACCAGCACCCGGTCCGAAGCGTTCGTCAGCGACGCCCAGGGTCGCGACAACGTGACCGATGCCGAGCTGGCGCTCGACCGCGACGGAATTTTTCTCGGCATGCGGGTGCGCACCATCGCGGCGGTCGGCGCCTACCTGCAGGCCGGCATGCCGTTCTTCGTCGCCAATGTCGGCACGCTCGCCGGGGTCTATCGGACACCGGCGCTGCATGCCGAAGTCACGGCGGTGTTCACCAACACCAATCCGGTGCGCCCGTATCGCGGCAACGGACGCCCCGAGGCCGCCTACATCATCGAGCGCATGGTCGATCTCGCCGCCGACGATCTCGGCATCGATCCGGTCGAGCTGCGTCGCCGCAACATCATCCCGCCGGACGCCATGCCGTTCCGGACCGGCCTCACGTTCACCTACGACAGCGGCGAATTCGAAAAGAACATGGATCTCGCGCTGCGGCTCGGCGACTACGCGGGGTTCGAAGCGCGCCGGCGCGAAGCCCGCGAGCGCGGCAGGCTGCGTGGCATCGGCATCTCCAACACGATCGAGCGGGCCGGCGCGCCGAGCCTCGAGGGCGCGGAAATCCGCTTCGACCGGTCCGGCACGGTGACGCTCTTCTCGGGCAGCGTCAGCCAGGGGCAGGGGCACGAGACCGTGTTCAAGCAGCTCGTCTGTGACCGCCTCGGGCTCGACCCCGGCGAGGTGCACTACGTGCAGGGCGACAGCGACCAGCTGTTCTTCGGCGAAGGGACCGGCGGCTCGCGCTCGGCGACGCTCGCCGGATCGGCGTTCCACGGCGCCGCCGAAAAGATCGTCGCGAAGGCCACCCGCCTCGCCGCGCATCTGCTCGGCGTCGACGCCGACACGGTGAATTTCTCCGAGGGTGTCTTCTCGTCGGCCACCACCAATCGGACGCTCGGCATCAAGGACATCGCGCGCGAGGCGATCAATCCGGCGCACCTGCCGGAGGGCATGGAGCCCGGCCTGTTCGCCACCTCGATCTACTCGGCGACGCAGGAAAACTTTCCCAATGGCTGCCACGTCTGCGAGCTCGAGATCGATGAAGCCACCGGCGCGGTCGAGATCGTGCGTTACAGTGTCGTCGACGATGTCGGCACCGTGCTCAATCCGCTGCTGTTGCACGGCCAGATTCACGGCGGCGTCGCCCAGGGCGTCGGCCAGATCCTGATGGAGGACATCCGGTTCGACGAGACCGGCCAGCTGCTGACCGGCTCGTTCATGGACTACGCCATGCCGCGCGCCGGCGATCTGCCGCCGATTGCCACCGGCAGCAATCCGGTGCCGACCAGGACCAACCCGCTCGGCGTCAAGGGGGCGGGCGAAGCCGGCTCGGTCGGCGCCCTTCCGGCGGTGGCGAACGCGCTGGTCGATGCGCTCTCGGTGCATGGCGTGCGCCACATCGACATGCCGGCGACCCCGGAGCGCATCTGGCGGGCATTGCGCAGGGCCCGTGCGGCGCCCGCCGGATAGGGCCGGAGAACGGCGCCAGCCCGCTCCTGCGGCCACCCGGCAAATCAGCGGGCATGTGCGCCCTCGGCTCAATCGTCCTGCGCGGGCCGCGGATCATCCTTGAGGCGCGCGTAGAGCAGGTGGTCCTGCCACGTGCCGTTGATGCACAGGTATTCGCGCGCGTAGCCCTCGCGGACGAATCCGGTCTTCTCCAGCAGGCTGATCGACGCCGCATTGGTGGGAATGCAAGCGGCTTCCAGACGATGCAGCCCGAGCGCGCCGAACGCGCACGGGATCAGGGCGCGCACGGCGGCGCTCATCAAGCCGAGACCCGCATGGGGCTGGCCCATCCAATAGCCGAGGCTGCCGGCCTGGGCGACGCCGCGGCGCACATTCGCCAGGGTCAATCCGCCGACCAGGACATTGTCGCGCTCGCGGAAGACGAAGAACGCATAGGACTGATCGGTGCGCACATCCTCGGCATAGCGCCGCAGCCGCCGGCGGAACGCCGCACGGGTGAGATCGTCGACCGGCCAGGTGGGTTCCCAGGGCGTCAGGAATGAGCGACTGGCCTCGCGCAGCGCCGCCCATTCGGCAAAGTCGCCCATCTGCGGCGCCCGCAGCGTCACCCCGTCACCCTCGATGACGGAGGCGTCCGAATAGCCAACGGTACGAAAGAACGCCATGGAACATTCCGCAACCCGCGCGCCCCTCCCATGGAGCGCGATTGCCCGATTTGTCATCCCGAGTGAATCGACCTCAAGCCGCGCGGCGCCCCAAACTCTCGGCGATTGCGGCCGCGCTTTCAAGCCCGCGGCCGGGGCCCAGCGCGGTGACCGCAGGTCTGCTGCGCGCGATCAGCGCACGTCCGGCGGTCCTTGCGCTCTCGACGGTCACCGCTTCGACACGGGCCACGATCTCGTCGACCGGAATCGGCCGACCATAAGCGATCATCTGCCGGGCGAGCTGATCGACCCGGGCGCTGGAGCTCTCCAGCGCCATCAACAGGCCGGCCTTCATCTGCGCCTTGGCGCGGGCAACCTCGGCCTCGGTCACGGTGTCGGCGGTAGAGCCGATCTGGTCGACCACGACCCGCATCAGCTCGGGCGCGTCGACCGCGTCGGTTCCCGCATAGAGTCCGAACAGGCCGGTGTCCGAATAGGGCGAGTGGAAGGCGTAGATCGCGTAGCACAGGCCGCGGATCTCGCGCACCTCCTGGAACAACCGGGAGGACATGCCGCCGCCGAGCACGTTGGTGAACACGTGCAGGCTGTAGAGACCCGGATCGCGCTGGGGCACGCCCTCGAGGGCGAGCGCGATATGCACCTGCTCGAGGTCGCGCGCCTCGATGCGGGATCCCCCGTCGAAACGCGCCCGCTCGGGAACCGCGGCGGCGGGACCGGTGAAGCCGGAGAACCTGTGCTCGACCTCCGCCACCACGGCGGCATGATCGACCGCACCGGCCGCCGCCACCACCATGTCGGGGGCGCGGTAGTTGCGGGCGAGGTAGCTGCGCAGGCGCCGGGCGTCGAACGAGCGCACCGTTGCGGGAGTGCCGAGGATCGAGCGGCCGACCGACTGATCGGGAAACGCCGTGGTCTGCAGGTAATCGAACACGAGAT
>JBEKZK010000236.1:0-6769 GCA_049509935.1 Xanthobacteraceae bacterium
AAGGTGCTCGATCTCATCAATCAGCGCCCGCTGATCGAGGGCGAGATCGAACGCCGCATCCGTCCGGAGGCGCAGAAGTCGTGCATCACCATCCGCGAGGTGCGTCTCGGCGAGCCGGCGATCCCGCCCGAGCTGCTGGTCGCGGTGCGCCGCGAGCAGCTGGCGACCCAGCTCGCCAAGGCGTTCATCCAGGAGCGCGCCGCCCAGGAGAAGCGCATCGACTCGGAAAAGGCCAAGGAGACCGCCAACCAGCAGGGCACGCTGGTGCGCGCCGAGATCGGTGTGCAGGCCTCGGTGCAGAACGCGCTGGCCGCGCGCAACGAGGGCCAGGGCGAGCGCGACAAGCTCACGGCGATCGCGGCCGGCCAGAAGACCCAGGTCGAAGTGCTCGGTCCGGAGGCGACCAGGCAGCTGCGGCAGTTCGAGCTCAGCCTCGACACGCTCGCCAAGTTCGCCAACGCGCATCCCGACGTCATCGCGGCGGCGCTCACCAACGCGTCGAAGTTTGTGCCGCAGACGTCGATCAACCTGAGCGGCGGCGGGTCCGGATCGCTGCTCGACGCCGCCGGCCTTCTCGGCGGCCTGGTGACCGCCGGGCAGGCGCCGGCGGCAGCGCCAGCTCACGCTTCCGGCCAGCAGAAGTGAGCCGCGACTTCGGGAGCGACGGCGCGCTGGCGAACGGCGGGGCCTTTCACAAGACCACGACCGACGCGGCCTGACCGCGCCGGCCGCCAAATGCGGCGGCGCGGAGCCGCCACGATCCGGACCCCCGCCATCATTTCGCCGCGGAGCGCAGCGCCGGACGGACTGTCGGCGACGCCGCATTCCCGGTTTGGTTGACGCCAGTCGCAACTCTCCCCCGATTGCGGCGAAAGTACGCAGACGGCGATGAGGCATTCCGGTGCCTGCGCCGACCAAACAAACAGAAGTAATCCGCGGTCCGCCGTCAACCCGGCCGGCAATTCGGCCCACGATGCTGTCTCACAGTAGCGCCGATGCGGCGCAATCGTGTCAAACAACGGCGCAGGCAGCCGGAATGGTCCAGGAAGGTCAGATTCCCGACGCAAATGCGCCCACAGCGGCGGGCACAGTGAGCAGACGACAACGGACGGGCAGCGCGTCCGCGCGTTGATATGGGGTCGTCGCGGAGCGAATGTCCGCGACGCAAGTGAGAGGGGAGCGTCTTAATGCGTGAGCATCGTAGTGCCGGTTTGTTGCTGGCGTCCGTGGGGATTGTGACGGCCACCGCATGGTCCTACCCGGCCATGGCCATCGAGCCCGGAGCGGCACCGCAGACCACGCCGGGCATCAACATCGGGACCACCGCCAAGCCGATGGATCCCGGCATCTATTTCTCCGACACCGCGCTCACCTACCAGTCGAAGCAGGTCGGTCCCGGCGCCGACGCCGTCAACGGCGACAACGCAAATCTGGCACGCGGCTTCGATTCGGCGAAGGTCACGGTGGTGCCGGGCTGGACATTCCTGGGCGCGACCTACAGCGCCGCCATCGCGCAGAAAGCGCTGATGAAGCAGATCGGGCCTCCGGTCAACACGTCGGCCTCCGGCCTGGGCAATACGCTGCTGTCGCCGATCCAGCTGGCCTGGAACGTCGGAAACGGCTTCTTCATCCAGGCGATTGCCGGCGTCTACGTACCGGACGGGACGACCGCGGGAGCGACCGGAACCGGCAACGTCGGCGATCCGTACTGGACCTTCCAGCCGCAGTTGATCCTGTCGTATATCAACGACGGCTGGGCCTTCACGGCCAACATCTACGATGAAATCAACACCAAGAATCGGATCTCGGGGTACACCACCGGCCAGATCTTCCACACCGACTTCACCGCCACCAAGACGATCGGCAGGTGGACGATCGGACCTGTCGCCTATCTGGTCGATCAGATCACCTCCGACTCGTCGAGCGCGGCCTACGAATTCAACAACCAGGGGAAATTCACGACCTTCGCCATCGGCGGCCTCGTGGGATACGATTTCGGCCCGGCGAAGATCAACGTGTGGGCGACCGACGAGATCTATGCGCACGGGTACGGCGGCACCCCCGGCGCAGGCCGCAACGAGACGACCCAGGGCTTCACGGTGTTCGGACAGGTGGCCTTCAAGGCGTGGCCGCTCCAGGATGAGGTGCCGCCGCCGCCGCGGCCGCTGATCACCAAGTGATGGCGCCGTTTCGCCGGGCGCCGCGGACACCCGCGGCGCCGCGCAATTCGAGCCTCGGTTCACGCGTTGAGACGCAAGCTGCCACCGTCACGGCGCTTCCTCCATGATCTTCCGTGTGCGGCTGGCGGAGTCGCATCGGCGTCGTGGCCAAAATCCGGCACATGCTCCATGATGCGTCGGGTGCCGACGCAAGGCGCCGGCATCCGAGCCGGCGGCTGCAGTGCTCGAAGAAGCTGCTCTCCGCGCGCCCTCCGTCAGGACATCGTGCCCGAGTAGAGGTCCTTGGCCAAACACCGCAGGCCGACAGTCTCGACGATCAGCTCGTCATCGGGATTGGTCAGGGTCAGGCGGGTCCAGGTCCCGGCGGGCGACCGCGTCTCGCAGACGACCTCGGTGCGATCCTGTCGGATGAGCAGAATGCACAGGCAGTGCGGGTGATTGCGACAGAGCTGGCACTTGTCGTCCAGTAACCGCTCGTCACTGCTCGAGACAACCTCGGCGGCGAGATGGAACCGGTCGGCATAGCGCTGGTCACTCCGCGAGGGACGGTCGACGACCACCACATCCGGCTCCGGGTCGTAGTACTCCACGCCGAGATTGACGCCGACCCGCTGAAAGGCCTCGAGCGGCGCCCCGATCCTGTCCAGACCGGCATTCAACAGCCGTTCGAGATTGCTGGCGATGCGCTGGTGACGCATGGTCGGCGGCGTCATCATCGCGGGCACCCCGGCGATCAGCTCCCAGCGCTCGTTGTCGGGGCGCAAAGCGCTCCACGAGCGGTAAGTCCCGACCTTCATGAGCGGGCGCTGGCGCTCTACGGACTGATTCATGACCATCGGATGAATGGCGTCATATTGCACTGCTCGACTCTACGATCATCGCATCGGTGACGCAACAAGCGCTCCGGGCTCACAGCGGCTCACAGGCCGATATAGGCCCGGCGCACACGATCGTCGGCGAGAAGGTCGGCGGCGCTGCCGGTCATGACGATGCGGCCGTTCTCCAGCACGTAGCCGCGGTGGGCGAGCGCGAGCGATTGTGCCACGTTCTGCTCGACCAGCACGATGGTCAGGCGGTCGCGCATATTGAGCTCGCGGATGACCGCGAACACGTCCTCGACAACGAGCGGCGCCAGACCGAGGGAAGGCTCGTCCAGCATGATGAGACTGGGCTGGCCCATCAGGCAGCGGGCGATCGCCAGCATCTGCTGCTCGCCGCCGGACAAGGTGCCGGCGCGCTGCCGGCGACGCTCGCGCAGGCGGGGAAACAGCTCGAGAACCCGCTCCATGGCGGCTGCGGCCCCGGCCCGCGCCCGCGGGACGACGGCGCCCATCTCCAGATTCTCGGCCACCGTCATGGTGGGAAAGACCTGACGGCCCTCCGCGACCTGCCCGACGCCGAGGTTGCAGATGCGGTGCGACGGCTCGCCAACGATGCTGCGGCCCGCGAAGCGGATCTCGCCGCGCGCCGGACGGTGCATGCCGAAGACGGTGCGGATCAGCGAGGTCTTGCCGGCGCCGTTGGAGCCGACGATGGCAACCACCTCGCCGTCGGAGATATCGAGCGAAACGTCATCGAGGGCCTGGGCGTCGCCGTAGAACAGATCGAGGTGGCGGATCTCCAGCATCGGCTCAGGCCGTCGCCCGGCCGGCGCCGAGGTAGCACGCGATCACCCCGGGGTCGCGCGCCACCATCTCGGGCGGCCCCTCGCAGATCTTCTGGCCGTGATGGACGACCACGATGTGGTGGGACAGCGCCATGACGGCGCGCATGACGTGCTCGGTGAGCAGGATGGCGAGCCCCATCTCGCGCGACAGATCGGCGAACACCCGCACCATCAGGTCGACCTCGACCGGCCGCAGCCCCGCCATCACCTCGTCGAGCAGCAGGAGCTTCGGCCCGGTTGCCAGCGCGCGCGCCGCCTCCAGCCGCTTGCGCTCGGGGAGGGTCAGGCCGGACGCCACCGCGCCCGCCTTGTCGGCGAGGCCGACGCGTTCGAGGATCCGCAGCGCCGAACGGCGCGCCTCGAAAGGCGACCTCGTCCGCTTGAATGCTCCCACCATCACGTTGTCGAGGACGGTGAGCGCGCCGAACGGCCGCACCACCTGAAAGGTGCGGCCGATCCCGGCTGTGCAGGCGAGATCGGGCCGCAGGCCGGTGATGTCGACGCCGTCGAGCCGCACCGCGCCGGCGTCGGGACGGAATACGCCGGCGATCAGGTTGAAGATGGTGGTCTTGCCGGCGCCGTTCGGTCCGATCAGCCCGACGATCGCGCCGCGCGGCACCGCGAAGCTCACCGCGTCGACCGCCTGCAGGCCGCTGAAGCGCTTGGAGATGCTCTCGACCTCGAGCATCGGCCGCCCATCCACCGCCCGCATCATTTGCTCCCGCCGAGCTTCAGCGCAGATTTCAGCCACGGCCACAGCCCGCCCGGCTGCAACATGACGATGACCAGGAGCGACGCACCGTAGATCCACTGCTTGAGGCCGTTGATTCCCAGGCCGGCGCTGACGTTCGTGGTGGTCTCGCTCAGCACGGTCAGCACGATGGCGCCGAGGATCGGACCGAACAGCGTGCCGAGCCCGCCGATGATCGGGGCGATGATGATGTCGATCGAACGGCCGACGGCGAAGATCGTATCGGGATAGAGATTGTTGTCGTAGAAGGCCATCAACCCTCCGGCGACGGCGGTCATCACCGCCGACAGCGCGACGGCGGCGATCTTGTAGCGGAAGACGTCGATGCCGAGCGCCTGGGCCGCGTCCTGGTCCTCGCGGATCGCCTGCCAATAGAAGCCGACGCGCCGGCGCAGCAGGAGATGGCTGAACGCCAGCGCCGACAGCACCAGGGCGAGGAGAACATAGTAGAACATCGCCGGCGAGCCGCGCAGATGCAGCAGGTCGTCGCGGCCGAGCGTGACGACCGGCAGGAACAGGCCGCTCGAGCCGCCGACCCAACCGATGTGATCGAAGGCGATGCGGGTGAGCTCGGCGAACGAGATGGTGAGCAGCGCGAAGTAGACGCCGGTCACGCCGAAGCGGAAGCTCAGCGCCGCGATCAGGCTGGCGACGATCCCGGCCGCCGCCATGCCGGCGAGCATGCCGATCCACGGCGGCAGCCCGTAGTGCACGAACAGCGCGGCGCTGGCATAGGCCCCGAGGCCGACATAGAGAGCGTTGCCGAGCGAGAGCTGTCCGGCGAACCCCATCATGACGTTCCACGCCTGGCCGAGATAGGCCGAGAACAGCACGACCACCAGCACCGAGACCAGGTAGGCGTTGACGAGCAGCGGCAGCACCAGCATCACGACGACGAACAGGCCGATCGCGATCGCGGAGCGGCGGGGGATCGCGGACGGCGCATCCGGCATCATGCGCGCCGCCCCATCAGGCCCTGCGGCCGCACCAGGAGCACGACGATGAGCAGGGCGAAGCTGAACAGGCTCTTGAGCGACGGCATGATGATGAAGCCGGACAGCGCCTCCGACACGCCCACCAGGATCCCGCCGAGGAGCGCGCCCGGCATGCTGCCGAGGCCGCCGACGATGACGATGGTGAACGCCAGCAGCGTGTAGTCGGCCGCGATGTAAGGTTGCACGTCCACCAGCAGCAACAGCAGAGTGCCGGCCACGCCGACGCACGCCGCTCCGATGCCGAACGTCACCGCATAGAGCCGTTTCACGTCGAGACCGACGACCTGAGCACCGACCTGGTTGTCGGCGCAGGCGCGGATCGACTTGCCGATGCGGGTGAAACGGAAGAACACCCAGAGCGCCGCCGCGCCGGTGGCCGCGCCGAGCGCCGCCAGCACCCGCGCCTTGTCGACCAGCAGCCCGCCGATCTCGAAGGAATCATAGGCGTAGTCGAGCTGCACGCTGCGCGCGTCGGGGCCGAAGGCCATCAGCGTGCTGCTGGTGAGGATGATCGAGACCGCGAGCAGGAGCAGGAACTGCTGATGCTCGGGCCGCCCGATGTAGCGGTTGATGAGGCCGCGCTGCAACGCGTAGCCGGCCAGGAACAGCCCGGCGGCGACCACCGGCATGACCACGAACGGATCGAGCCCGAGCCTCTGGTTGAGGAACAGCGCGCCGTACATGGCGACCACCATCATCTCGCCGTGGGCGAAGTTGACGATGCGGATGACGCCGAAGATGACCGACAGCCCGAGCGCCATCAGCCCGTAGACGCAGCCCGTCAACAGCCCGGCCGCGACGATGTTGACGTAGGTCAGCATGCTCGGGATGTCCGGCGCTTGCCACAGGCTCGACCTGCCTGCATCGTCATGGCCGGGTTTGTCCCGGCCACCCACGCCTCCAGGCCAGTTGTGGGCCGGGCCGTTGTGCCGTTGGCCCGGGGGCACGCCTTGCCTGCCTCGGCAAAGACGTGGATGCCCGGCACACCCCCGGGACGAAGTGCCCGGGGGCCGGGCATGACGAACGCATAGTTGGGTCAACCATTAATGCGCTGCCGCGCACCGGCCGCGCCGCGCTCACGTGCGCTGCGACCAGCCCGGCATCGGGAATACCGGCTTCGCCTCGGCGTTCGCCGCCGGCAGGACCACGGTCGGCCTGCCGTTGCGGATCTGCAGCG
>JBEKZK010000237.1:0-6712 GCA_049509935.1 Xanthobacteraceae bacterium
CTCCATGTATTCCGACATGTCGAAGCGGATGATCTCGACCCCGAGCGTGGCGGCAAGCTGCCGCGCCACCTCGGTCTTGCCGACGCCGGTCGGGCCAGAGAACAGATAGCAGCCGATCGGCTTTTCCGGCTCGCGCAAACCGGCCCGCGCGAGCTTGATGGAAGCTGAGAGCGCCTCGATCGCCTTGTCCTGGCCGTAAACGACGCGCTTGAGCGTCTCTTGTAGGTGCCGAAGCACCTCGGCGTCGTCCTTCGACACCGCCTTCGGCGGAATTCGCGCCATCGTGGCGATCGTTGTCTCGATCTCCTTGAGGCCGATGGTCCGCTTGCGCCGGCCTTCCGGCAGCAGCATTTGCGCCGCGCCCGATTCGTCGATCACGTCGATGGCTTTGTCGGGCAGCTTGCGATCGTGAATGTAACGCGCCGACAGCTCGACCGCCGCCTTGATCGCCTCGTTGGTGTATCGGAGCTTGTGATAGTCTTCGAAGTAAGGCTTGAGCCCTTTGAGGATCTCGATCGCGTCGGGAATCGTCGGCTCGTTGACGTCGATCTTCTGGAACCGGCGCACCAGCGCGCGATCCTTCTCGAAGTACTGCCGATACTCCTTGTAGGTCGTCGAGCCGATGCAGCGCACCGTGCCGGCGGCGAGCGCCGGCTTGAGCAGATTGGAGGCATCCATCGCGCCGCCCGAGGTGGCGCCGGCGCCGATCACCGTGTGGATCTCGTCGATGAACATGATCGCGCCCGGATAGGCCTCGAGCTCCTTGATGACCTGCTTCAGGCGCTCCTCGAAGTCGCCGCGATAGCGGGTGCCGGCGAGCAACGTGCCCATGTCGAGCGCGAACACCGTCGCGTTCTTGAGCACATCCGGCACCTCGCCGTTGACGATGCGGCGGGCCAGCCCCTCGGCGATCGCGGTCTTGCCGACGCCGGCGTCGCCGACGAACAGCGGATTGTTCTTCTGCCTGCGGCACAGCACCTGGATGCAGCGGTTGATCTCGGCGTCACGACCGATCAGCGGATCGATCTTGCCGTCGCGCGACTTCTTGTTCAGGTTGACGCAATAGGCCTCGAGCGCATCGCCCTTCTTCTTGGAATCGTCCCCGGTCTTCGTGTCGGTGTCCTCCTCGACGCCCCGCACCGGCCGCGATTCGGAGAGACCCGCGCGCTTGGCGATGCCATGGCTGATGTAGTTTACCGCGTCGTAGCGGGTCATGTCCTGCTCTTGCAGGAAGTAGGCGGCGTGGCTCTCGCGCTCGGCGAAGATCGCCACCAGCACGTTGGCCCCGGTCACCTCCTCGCGGCCCGAGGACTGGACGTGGATGACGGCACGCTGGATGACGCGCTGGAATCCGGCCGTCGGCTTGGAGTCCTCGGCGCCTTCCGTGATCAGGCTGTCGAGCTCGGATTCGAGATATGCGACGAGATTGCGGCGGAGCTTGTCGAGATCGACGTTGCAGGCGCGCATCACCGCGGCGGCGTCCTGGTCGTCGATCAGCGCGAGCAGAAGATGCTCGAGCGTCGCATATTCGTGGTGCCGCTCACTGGCAAGGGCGAGCGCCCGGTGGAGCGACTGCTCGAGGCTGCGCGAGAATGTGGGCATCAGGGCCTCATCACTTGCGAATTCACCGTCATTTTTTCTCCATCACGCACTGTAGAGGGTGTTGGTGCTTTCGGGCAAAGTCCATCACCTGCGTCACTTTGGTCTCCGCCACCTCGTAGGTAAAGACCCCACATTCGCCGATGCCGTGCTGGTGGACATGATACATGATGCGCGTGGCGGTTTCCCGATCCTTGTTGAAGAAGCGCTCGAGCACGAGCACCACGAACTCCATCGGCGTGTAGTCGTCGTTGAGCAGCAGCACACGGTACATATTCGGCCGTTTGGTGACCGGCTTGGTCTTTGTGATCACCGCGCCGCCGGGAGATCCGGGCGCACCGTTGTCGCCGCGGCGCTTGCGATCGTCGTCGCCGAGACGAGTCACCTGGCGTGGTCGCCCGCTCGGGGTCCAATGCGTCGTGTGGTCGATCGACCGAATCATCGCCCTCTCGCGAGGTACTGCCGTCGCCCCGGCTCGTCCCCGAAGCCGCCGCGAACACGCCACCGGGGAGAATCATGCCGCAGGCGCGAGCGAAATGGAACGAAGGGATAATAGTTATTCTTCGGCTCTGGTTCCAGACCTCCGGCGAGACCGTGACCGTGCGGCACGACCGGACGCCTGCGCGAGCAGGCAAACCGCCGGCCAAATCGACGCCGGCATCGGCCGAGACCGGTGCCGCCGACCGGCGCGCGGAGGTGTGACCGCCCATCCTGGCGGGATACCGGGCGAGGACGTCGACGTCCAGTGACCCTGGCGGATGCCATCGCCCGCACGCGCATCCCAGGATGGGACCGCGCCGATGGGAGGAACGATCGCCAGACGCAAACAAAAGGCCCGGAGGTCGAGCCGGGCCCGGCAGCTTTCTCGCCGTCGCGGAGCATCGCGGCGGTGCCATCCGATGATCCGACGACGCCCCAATGCGGGACGCGGCGGCGACGTCCCAGTGCCACCGCCGCGGCCCGCAGCGTCACTTTGCGGGCGAGACCTTGGCGATAAAGCCCTCGATCGGCTTGTAGGTCTCCTTCGCGAGCTCGGCATAGAGCTCGCCGAGCTTGGTCGCCTCGGCCACGAAGCCCTCGTAGGCGGTCTTGACGAAGTCGCTCTGGACCTCGACCACCTTTTCGAAGCTCTTCGAGCCCAGCAGCTTCTCGGCTGCCGCAGAGGAGCTCTCGAACGTCTTCTTCGAATAGTCGGCGACCTCCGCCGCAATCGCCTGAAAACCCTTGCTGACCACGCCGAGTTGCTTGAGGGCCACGTCCACGTTGTCCTTGCCGAGCTTCTGCAGGTCGTCGAAATTCTTCAGCATCATCTTCCCCTTCGTTCCGCCGCTACCGCGCCGCAACCGGAACTTTCCGTTTGACTGGACCGCCTTCGGGGCATGCCAAAGCCCGGCCACGTCGCCAAGCGCGTCCCGGACAAATCCGCCCCGAATGCGAGCAAAACGCCAACCTCGTCGGCAGGCGCGGGCGAAATTTAGTGCAGTGCACAATAATCTGTCAAGGATCTATTTTTTGCAATGCAGCATCCCGGGCATGACAGGCAAAAGCGCTTAACGCTTTGGAAACCTGCCGTGCATACCGTCTGCAAGGGTCAGGAGATCTCAGGACCCGGGGAACCTCGGCGTGTCTTCGCCGTGGAAAAATGCCGTTCTGCCTCGCATTTTCCCAGATGTTTTCGTCAACTGGGAATTGGGTCATGAACGGGGGCGTGGCATTTGCCCGCAATGCGCGGCCCGCGTGCCAGGGGGACAGGGACGATGATCTGCAATAGAGGCATGGGACGCACGATCCGCCGCGTCACGCCGTTGCTGAGCGCGATCGTGGCGATCGCCGCGCTGACCAGCGACCCGGCCGATGCCCGGCACCGGCACCACCATGCCCGCGTCGAAAGCAGCCATCATCATGCCAAGTCGGAGCCGAGCCGCGAAGCCAGCCATAACGAGCCGCGCTATGCGGACATCGTGGTCGACGCCAATTCGGGTGACGTGCTGCACGAATCCGCCGCCGACAGCCTGCGCCATCCCGCCTCGCTGACCAAGATCATGACGCTGTACCTGCTGTTCGAGCAGCTCGAGGCCGGCAGGATCAAGCTCACGACGCCGTTGCATGTCTCCGAGCACGCATCATCGCAGGCGCCGACCAAGCTCGGGCTGAAGGCCGGGCAGAGCATCGAGGTCGAGGATGCCATCAAGGCGATCGTGACCGAGTCGGCCAACGACATGGCGGTCGTGGTTGCCGAGACCATCGGCGGCGACGAGGATTCGTTCGCCCGCCTGATGACCCGCAAGGCCCACACGCTCGGGATGACGCGGACCGTCTATGTCAACGCGTCCGGCTTGCCGGCCGAGGAACAGCTTACCACCGCCCGCGACCAGGCCATGCTCGGGCGCGCGATCCAGGAGCGCTTCCCGACCTACTACCGGTTCTTTGCGACGGCGACCTTCCATTACCACGGACGCTCGATGCGCAACCACAATCACCTGCTCGGCAACGTGGCGGGCGTCGACGGCATCAAGACCGGGTACACGCAATCATCGGGATTCAATCTCGTCACGTCGGTACGGCGAGGCAACCGTCATATCGTGGCGGTGGTGCTGGGTGGCGCCTCGGGCGGGGCCCGCGACGCCCGCATGCGCGCCCTGATCGAGCAGCATATCGCTGAGGCCTCGAGCCACCGCACGGCGGCGATCATCGCCGAGACCGAAGATGCCGCCGCGCCGCGCCCGAAGACCGCCACCGCCGAGCCGGCCCCGGGTCGGCCGAACGAGGCGCTGACGCGCAGCCTCAAGTCCGACACCACCGCCGCCATTGCGCCGCGACCCGGTTCGGCCGAGCCGATCCAGCCGATCCCGGTCAGGACCATCAACGTACGGCCCCACGAGGTCAAAACCGCGGCCATTGCGCCGCTGGTCTTGTCCGCGCCGCAGTCGACCGTGGCGCCGCAATGGGCCGCACGTTCGCCGCAGCCGGCAGCGCCGCCCGCTCCGTTGCCGGCGCAGCTCGCCTCCGCCGAGCCGCTGCAGCTGCCGCCGCCGGCGCCCCGCCCGGGCCTCCTCGGAACGCTGCCGGTGCGCAGCGCCGCACTGGCGCCGATGCCCGAATTCGCGCCGCCGGCGCCGCCGCCCGCGCGGCCGGCCGCCGCCGCTTCCCTGATGGCGCATGCAATGGCGGCGCCCGCCGTCGAGACCGAAACCCAGGCCCCTGCCGCCGCCGCCGAGACTACCGCGCGCGGCCGCGCACGCGGCGATTGGATGATCCAGGTCGGCGCGTTCCCCGACGAGGGGCAGGCGAAGGAGCGTCTGAAATCGGCGCAATCCTTGGCGCAGAGCCTGCTGGTCCACGCCGAAGGCTTCACCGAGAAGGTGATGAAAGGTTCCAAGGAGCTCTATCGGGCACGTTTCGTCGGCCTCGACAAGGATGCTGCCGAGGCCGCATGCCACTATTTCAAGCGGAACGACATCGCGTGCATCTCGCTTAAGAACTGAGGGCCCGACACCGAACAGGGATCGCGTCGAGAAGGAGCCGGTGAGACCAGTGTTGCGTATGGAGTGCTTCAGCGATGACGTCGAAGAAGAACGTCCTTGGCCTCGTTGACGCGGGCCGCAAGGTACGTCGACCCCCCCTGATCGGGATGCAGTTTCTTCATCAGCCCGCGATGGGCGCGCCCGATCTCATCGGCGTCGGCTCCGGGCTCAAGGCCAAGGACCTGATACGCCTCCTGCTGCGTCATTGGCCCACCCCGCGGCGGGACTCCCTGCCCCGCTGTCGCGTCGGCCTGCGCGTGTTCACGCCAACCGGGCTGCCGGCGGTCAAGATACGTTGCCAGTAGCGCCCGGCTTTCCTCGTCGATCTCGGCGAGGAAGCCGACCAGGGTCGGGACCTCGAGAGCGTCGAGCGGCACGCCTTCGTGACGACCCGCGAGGATGCGGCCGTGCAGCGCGCCGCTGTCGTGATCGAGCTCCATCTCGAGGAATGCGGAGCGCACCCGCGAGACCTGACGGGCGCTCTTGCGGGTGCGCTGCGCAAACGGCGCCGCCCCCGGCAGCAGTCCGAGCAGCGCCAGGCCGGCGAAGCCGAGCGGCAGCGCCACGCCGATCCTGCCGGTGACGCCGAGCGCCACGGCGCCGGCCAGCGCGCCGATCCCGCCGGTGGTCCTGAGGTTGCGGATGAGCGTGTGCGGATCCGCCTTGGCAAAGCGCTGCAGCAGCCACAGCAGCATGACCAGCACGGCAACGCCTATCAGGATCGTCGGCATTGTCTATCTCAGCTGCTGGAGAAGCTTGCCGGCGCCCTCGCCGCGCCGGGCCGACAGGTCGGTCAGCGCCTTGACGCCGCCGGCCGCATAGACGGCGACGGCGCGCAGCAGCTCGGCGAGCTGATGGGCAGCGCCCACGTCGAAACGGCAATAGGCCCCGCGGGTGAGCCGCGCAATCTCGCGGAACGCCTGCTCGGCCACCACGTCATGGCCCTCCTGGAACATGAAGGCCGGCACCCCGAGCAGACCCAGCTCGCCGGCCGCGGTGGCGAGGCGATCGATCGTCTCCTCCATGGCGTCGCCGACGAATACCAGCGCCTGGACGCTCGCCTTCTCGCTCTCGCGCCGCGCATGGGCCAGGACCTTGCCGATCTGGGTGTGACCGCCGCGGCAGTCGATCGCGGTCATCAGCCGCGCCAGGTGGTCTCCGTTCGAGACGAAGCCGGAGGACCGGCACTCGCCGAAGCCGCGGTAATAGACCAGCTGCACCTCGAGGCCGCCGATCGCCGCCGCCTCGCGAAACATCTCTGCCTGGAGCCGGCACGCGGTATCCCAGGTGGGCTGCCGGCTCATGGTGGCATCGAGCGCGAAGATCAGCCGTGCGCGCCGTCCCGAATCGAGCGTCGCTCCGACCGCGCGGGCGCGGGCGACGAACGCCTCGATATCCGGCCGCGATGATGGCTTGGCAGGCTCGCCACCCCGGATCGTCGGCTGACCCTTGCCGGCGGACCGATCATTGCCCATCAAGGTCTCCCGCCACCGAACTGTCCACGCCCCATAAGGTGGCAATTCGGCGGTCCGGCAGCAATGGCCGCCGTGCCCGGGGCGCGCGCCGCGCGCCTCACTCGGCGATGATGT
>JBEKZK010000238.1:0-6652 GCA_049509935.1 Xanthobacteraceae bacterium
CATCAAGCGGGTGCGTGACCTGGAGAAGGGCGACGTGATCTTCGCGCACGATCCCGACACCTTCAAGGCGCACAAGCACTCGCCCGAATTCTACGAATAATACCGTCGACAACGGGCCGTTGAGTCATCATGCGCGGGCCAGACCCGCGCATGATGCTTTTTCGCCGTATGGCCACCAGACCGCAGATGATCGTTTTTCGGGCGGGCTCCCTCGCCCGGGGCCCAACCAGGCATGAGCAGGCCTCCCGTCGATGAGCTCGCCGATCGTTCAGGCGCAGAATCTGATCAAGTGGTACGGCCCGCGGCTGGCGGTTCGCGATGTCTCGTTCTCGGTCGCCGAGGGCGAGGTGGTCGGCCTGCTGGGGCCGAACGGCTCCGGCAAGAGCACCATCTTCCGCATCCTGACCGGTTATATCGCGCCCTCGTCGGGAGCCGCCTGGGTGGCGGGCCACGAAGCGGGGCAGGACTCCCTCGCGCTGCGCCAGGTGGTCGGCTACGTGCCCGAGGATGCGCCGCTCTACGATCACATGCGGGTTGCCGAATTCCTGCGTTTCATGGCGCGGCTCAAGGGACTGGCCGGCCGCGACATCGCCGCCAGGATCGATGCGGTCGCATCGCGACTGCAGCTCGAGAAGGTTCTCGGCCTGCCGGTTGCGAAGCTGTCGCGCGGCTACCGGCAGCGCGTGTCCATCGCCCAGGCCCTGCTCAACGAGCCGAGGCTCCTCGTCCTCGACGAGCCGACGAGCGGGCTCGATCCGAGCCAGGTCATCGCGGTTCGCGATCTCATCCGCGATCTCGCCGGCAAACAGACGGTGCTGATCGCGTCGCACGTGCTCTCCGAGATCGAGCTGATCGCCGACCGGGTGATGATCCTGCTCGACGGCAGGCTGCTGACCACCGACGCGCTGGCGCAAGCCGCCCGGACCCGGCGCCTGCGGCTGCAGGTTGCCGGCGCCGAGCAGGATGTCCGCGCCCGCATCGGCGCCGTGCCCGGGGTCGGATCGATTGCGACCGAGCCGGGCACCGAGGCCGGCTCGCTGCGCTATGTGGTGGAAGCCGACGCGCGGCAGCATCTTGCCCGGGACGTCGCCGCCGCGCTGGTCTCCGGCGGCTTCGCGCTCTCCGAGCTGGTCACCGTTCCACCCGATCTCGAGCGGATCTTTCTCGACCTGACCCGACGCCCCGAGGAGGCCGCCGCATGAAGGGGTTCGCGATCCTGTGGCTCAAGGAGGAAAGGGCGCTGTTCTCGTCGCCGATCGCCTACGTGGTGCTGACGGTATTCCTGCTCATCATGGGCTACAGCTTCTCGCTGACGCTGTTCATCGGCCATGCGCCGACGCTGGTTCACCTGTTCTTCCAGATGTTCGTGCTGTTCCTGCTGACCGTGCCGATCATCACCATGCGGCTCGTCGCCGAGGAGCGCAAGCTGCGGACGATCGAGATCCTCCTCACCTCGCCGGTCACCGAGGTGCAGATCATCTTCGCCAAATTCGCCGCCAGCATGAGCCTGCTGATCCTGATGCTGGCCCTGTCTAGCGCCTATGCGATCGTGCTCGCCGTCTACGGCAATCCGGACTGGGGCCCGATCTTCAGCGGCTACCTCGGCCTGCTGCTGCTGGGCGGAGCGCTGGTCGCGGTCGGCCTGTTCACGTCGTCGCTGACGACGAACCAGATCATTGCCGCCCTGCTGTCGCTGAGCGTCTTCCTGGTGCTGTGGATCATCGACGATCTCGGGTATCTGCTGCCCGACCCGTTCGACGCGCTGGTCGTCAATCTGTCGCTGTCGATCCACTTCAAGCCGTTCGCGACCGGCTCGCTGTATCTGTCCGACGCCGCCTTTTACCTCACGACAATGCTGCTGGCGGTCTTCCTCAGCATCCGCGCCCTGGCGTGGCGGTGACGTCGGATTGGATTTGACCGTGCTCCGCACCCCCGCCTGGCTCCGCCCGATCGCCCTGCTCGTGCTGATTGCCGTCGTTTTCGGCGCGCTCGGCGCGTCGGGACATTGGGACCAGTGGACGTCGAATGTTCTGTTCTTCGTGGCGTGGTGTGCGGCGGTGCTGCTGCTGCTCGTGCTGGCGCTGCGCCTGCCGCTGCGGACGCCGGGCCGGCGATACCGGGCGGCGGCGTGGAACCTGCTGCTGGCGGGTGCCGCGATCGTCGTCGCCTGCCTGGCCAATGTCGCCGTGTACCGCCATGACGCCCATTTCGACGTCAGCCGCGAGGGCGCCAATACGCCGCCGCAGCAACTCGAAGCCGTCCTCGAGGGGCTGCCGTCCGACGTGTCGCTGACCTATTTCTACAACGCCGGCGACGACAATGCGCTCAAGGCCAAGGACCTGCTGACGATCGCCGGGCGACAGAACCGCCGGTTCCATTTCCGCGCCGTGGACATCGACAAGGAGCCGGCGACCGCCCGGGCGTTCGGGGTCCGCGCCTACAACACCGCGGTGCTGCAGGCCCAGGACCGCCGCGTGGTGGTGGACAACACCGTCGATCTGGCGCAGATCGCCTACGCGGCGCTGCGCGTGCTCAAGGCGCGGGTCGATGTCGTCTGCCTGGTGACCGGGCACGGCGAGGGCGTCCCCGAGGACTCCGCGCACGTGCACTACAGCCATGTCGAGACCCTGAAGGGCCACGAGGTGCCGGGCGCCGGCGACGTCCTGGAGGGCGATCCGGACGGTCTCGATCGGCTGCAGCTGGCGGTGACGACGCTCGGCTACACCATCCGCAAGATCCTGCCGGCGACCCTGACGGTCGTTCCGCCCGACTGCGCCGTGGTGGCGGAGATCGGCCCGCGTCAGGCCTTGGCGCCGGGCGAAGCAAAGCTGCTGTCGAGCTACCTCGCGGGCGGCGGTCGCCTGCTCCTGATGATCGACCCGGGATACCCGATCAGCCAAGATCTCGCAGGCCTTCTCGGGAAGGTCGGCCTGTCGTCCGATCCGGCAGTGGTGATCGATCCACTCAATCATTACGGCGCCGAGGACGACAAGGTTGCGGTGCCTTATTATCCGCCGCATCCGATCACCAGCCGACTGGCGCTGACGATCTTTCCAAACGCGCGTCCAATCCGCCTCGACGCCCCGCCGGCCGGCGTGACCGCCAGCATTCTCGCCACCAGCAGCAACGACAGCTACCTGCGCGCCGCGACGCCGACCGCGGATACCGCGAAGGCTGGCGACGCGACCGCGGCGCGGCGAGGACCAGACATTCTGGCCGTCGCGGTCGAAGGACATTGGCCCGACGCATCGGCCGACGCTGCCGCCAGGGCGTTCCGGCTGGTCCTCGTCGGTGACAGCAATTTCGCCGCCAACTCCTATTTCGGGTATGTCTCGAACGGCGATCTCGCCGTCCGCATGGTCCGCTGGCTGGCCGGCGACGAGGCCATGTCGACGGTGCGGCCGCAGACGCTGAGCCTGGAGCAGATCTCGCTGACCAGCGAGCAGATGCGCAACATCTTCATCATGGTCGAGCTGATCCTGCCGCTGAGCATGGTCCTGATCGGAGGCATCGTCTGGTGGAGGCGGCGTTGACGCGATCGCTCCGGGCCGCTGCGCTGTCGGCCGCCGCCGTCCTGATGGTCGCCCTCATCGGGGTTCTGGCACTGACGGGCAATCCGCCCGGCTCCGACGTCGGCCATTTCGAGTCGCACGGCATCGTTGCCGTCCCGCCATCCGACATCGTGCGGATCGAGCTGACGATCGGCAAGGACCGCTCGGCGTTCCGTCGCCAGGATGCCTCGTCGTGGACGTTCGATCAGCCGGCGGCGACGCGACTGCCCGACGAGCTGGCGTCGCGTCTGGAGGCAGGCTTGCGCTTCATGCACGTGTCGGCGCCGGCCCGTGCCCTCGATCCGGCCGCATACCAGGGATCGAGCTTCACCGACTTCGGGCTCGATCCGCCCGCCGCCGTGGTCCTGCTCGCTGCCGCCGATCAGTCCTCCGTGGTGGCCGATTTCGGCACGCTCAATCCGTCGGGGACCTCGCAGTATGTCCGGCTGGTCGGCCAGCCGACGCTCTATCTCCTGCCGCGGCACGTGGGAGCGGAGTGGCAGATTGCGGCCGACATGGCGAAGCGGCTGTCACCGCCGGATGCCGGCGGATACGCCGAGGCCGCGGCCCGATCCTCCGGATTGCTGCTGCCCGCCTCGATCGACCGGGTCTGGGCCGTCGAGATCGTGTACGGCGGCACCCTGCATCGCTTCGAGCGCGACAGCTCGGGCAACTGGTTTCTTCATCTCGGCCAGCACACCCATGCGGGTGGTCCGGCCCACGTGGCGGACCCGGCGCAGGCGGGCATCATCGCGGCGGCGCTGGAGGCCTTCGGGCAGACCCAGGTCGAGACCCGGGTCGTGCGCCATTCCGGCGGCGACGCCCTCGAGCGCTACGGCCTGAGCCGGCCGGCCGTCATCGCCCTGCTGTACGCCCGGGACAGCTCGTCGCCGCTGGCGCGGATCGAGATCGGCAGCATGGCCGAGGATGGCTTCGGCCGCTATGCCCGCCTGTCCCCGGATGGCGACGTGGTGAAGATCGCCGCCTACGAAGCCGAGCGACTCATCGGGCTCCTGAAGGCCGTCGGAGCCGCCTCGTGAGCCTCGGGCGTGTGGCGGCGCGCTGCTGCGCCGCAATACTCGCAGCGCTTATCCTGGCGGGGGCCTGTGCGCCCGGCGCGGCGGCGCATCAGATCAACCTGTCGAATGCCCGTATCGAGCTCGGATCCGACCGGATCGTCAAGCTCGAGGTCGCGCTCAAGGGCAGCGACGCCGACCGGGTGGCCGGAACGAAGGTGTTCGACGAGCCGAAGGGTCTGGTCGATGCCACGCGGCTCGCCGCGTCGTCCGGCCCGATCGCAGCCTACGTCATGTCGCATGCCGTGGTCCGCGGCGCTGACGGCACCCCCTGCCGGGCCGGGCCGGTCGCGATCGATCCCGACCAGGACGGGGTCATCGCCCGCTTCGCCTGGTCGTGTCAGCAGGTGGCGGGCGACCTCGTCTACCGATCGACCGTGCTCATCGACATCGACGCGTCGGCCAAGCAGGTGGTGCTGATCGGCGCCGGACCGGATGCGTCGCAGGCCCTGCTGGACGCCTCGCAGACCGACCTGAAGCTGACCGCTCCGCCGCCCGCCCTGCTCGAGGTGATCCGGCGCTACGTCGAAGCCGGCATCGAGCATATCTTTCTCGGCTACGATCACGTGGCCTTCCTGATCGCCATCGTGCTGTGGGCGCGGACGCTGTGGCCGGTCATCAAGATCGTCACCGCCTTCACGCTGGCGCATTCGATCACGCTGTCGCTGGCGGCGCTGCAGATCGTCGTCATCCCGAGCTCGATCGTGGAGCCGGCGATCGCCGCCTCGATCGTTTACGTGGCGGTCGAGAACTTCTTTTCGCGCAACGTCGACCGGCGCTGGCGCGACACCTTCGTGTTCGGATTGATCCACGGTTTCGGCTTCGCCTCCGCGCTCCAGGAGTTCGGGCTGCCGCGCGGCGCCGTCGTGCCGGCCCTGGGTGCGTTCAATCTCGGCGTCGAGATCGGACAGGTCGCGATCGTGTCGATCGTCATCCCGGTGCTCGCCAGCCTCGATCGGCTGCTGGCCGCGGCCCATGGCGTCGCTCCCGCGCGGACGGCCGCGCTGGTCTATGCGCTGTCGGGCATCATCGCGATCCTGGGCTGCTACTGGGTCCTCGAGCGGACCGTTCTGGCGTGATGCCGGCTCGCTACGGCGCTTTCCGGTCATCGTGAACCACTTGTTGCGGCGTCTCGGCGGGGAAGCGCTGCAGCTTCCCTTGTTGGCGCATGTCCTTGATCGGCGAACCGGGTCCACCCTCGGGTCAGGCTCGAGGGCAGGCTTTCGCCGGGACATGCTTCAGTCGGACGGGATGTTTGCATCCGCGGCATTGACCGAGACGACACCGTCGATGTCAGCCAATCTTGCGGCCAGCTTGGCAACCGATCGAGTTCCCTGAACCTCCAAAGCAACCGTGACGATTCCCTTCGACGGGGAGTGCGCAGCAGCCTCTTGGGGCTCCGCCATTTCGCCCGTGTCCTCGGGATTGGCGGATGAAGGCCCGCGCTCGACTCGTACGCGACTGACCGCAAAATCCTGCCCCGTGCACAGCACGAGTATGTCGCGCAGGACTCCTCTGCCGTCCTCGTAGGACACTCGCAGGCGGGACGGAGTCCAACGGGATCTCGGGAGCCGCACCACGACGAAAGGAAACGCGAAAACCACGACGAAATGGCCAACCGTGACCACCAGCGCCAGAATCGGGAGACCTGCGCCGCAGGCCATGCCGACGGCCGCCGTCAACCATACGGTAGCCGCCGTGGTCAGGCCACGGACGCTGTCCCGGCGAACGAAAATCAGGCCGCCTCCGATGAATCCAATGCCGGTGACAATCTGCGCCGCGATGCGCGACGGGTCGAGCACGACCCGGTCCGCGGAAAGGACATCAGTGAAGCCGTATTTCGAGACCAGCATGATCAGCGCCGCCGCGAAACCGACGAGCGTATAGGTCCGCAGGCCCGCGCTCTTGTGGCGAATCTCACGCTCGAGGCCAATGAGAGCCGACAACACGAAGGCAAGCGCGAGTTCGCCGATCTGCAGCCACCCTTGACCTTGCATCTCTCCAATCCACATTCGATGCCTCTCG
>JBEKZK010000239.1:0-6646 GCA_049509935.1 Xanthobacteraceae bacterium
TCCTGTTGAAGAACTACAAGCACTGACGCGCCACGCCGGTGCGTCGCGGCAAGGGTTCGTGAACATCGCCTGGAGGGATCACCATGCGTGCGCTGCTGAAGGCGCTGGGTCTTGCGGTCTTGACCATTGTCGGTCTGGTTGCTCTGTTCGAAATCAATGAGCACGTGACCGGACGTTCGGCGGCGGACGCGGCCAGCGCCGCGGCACTGTCGCCGCTCTATTCGTCGCGTCTCGACGAGATGCAGGCGCAATTCCGCGGCGAGGCGACGGTCCAGCAGCCTCGGTTGCAGGCCGTCGGCGAACAGCAGGCCTTCTTGTTTCCGAGCGGCCTCGTCAGCGCGTGTGCGGCGAGCGGCTGCATCGGCAGCGCCTGCGGCGCCAGCGGCTGCGCCGGCAGCGGGTGCGCCGGCAGCGGCTGCGGAGCCAGCGGCTGCGGCGGCAGCGCGTGCGGCGGCAGCGCCTGCGTCGGCAGCCTGTGCGCCGGCAGCGCGTGCGGCGGCAGCGCCTGCGGCGGCAGCGCGTGCGGCGGCAGCGGTTGCGCCGGCAGCTCGTGCGGCGGCAGCGGCTGCGCCGGATCAATCTGCGGCGGCTCGGCCTGCCTCGGCTCAGCCTGCTCGCTGAGCGCCTGCGTCGGCTCGGCCTGCAGCCAGAGCGGCTGCGTCGGCTCGGCCTGCGGCCAGAGCGGCTGCGTCGGCTCGGCCTGCAAGAGCTGCTCCGGGCAGGCGCCCGGCGGCGATGGCAATGCGCTTGCCGGCTTCTACGGAAATGCCGCTGTCGTTCCGGTGTCGTGCCCGTTCGGATCGACCTCGGATCTCAACCCGGTGTTCGTCACCGGCTTCAACGTCGAGCGGTCGATGGACGGGGTGCGCATCTCCTGGATTTCGACGGGCGCCGACGTGCGTGAGTTCCACGTCCTGCGCCGCAGCGCCGACGGCACCCTGGTGCGCGTCGCCGCCGGCCCGGCCACGTCCTACCAGCTGTCCCATGTCGCCATACCGGGTGGGTCCGTCGATGCGGCGCTCTTCCTGGAAATCGTCGACCACACTGGCTGGACCACCCGCGTCGGCAGCGACGGCACGACCGAGCGCATCGCTGCCGGTGGCCCCGCGGCCGGCAAGGTGCGGGCGGACAGGGCAGGGGGGCAGAGAGTGCTGTGATTCGACGGCCGTGCCGCGGACTGCGCGGCGACCACGCCGGGTCGCCGCAGAGGCCCGCGGCCGGATCGCCGCGGCCGATCCTGACATCGGCCTTCGCCTGCGCGGTCCTGCTGGTGACCGCGTCGCCGCCGGCGATCGGCGCCGCGGCTGACGATGCGGCCCGGCAATTCATGCTGGCGATCGATACCCGATACGAGGAGCTGCGGACGGTGCCGCGCCGCGCGGAGATGCGGATCGCGGTGACGACCCGGACGCTGGGCGCGCCGGACCAGCACGTCCGCGGCACCGCGACGATCCATCAGCTCGACCGCCGGGCTCGGTTCGAGATGGATACCGCGATCGTCGAGGGCGCCGGCACGTCGCAGACCGACTGCGGGGTCACGCCGGCCGGGCACCTGGTCTGGGTGATGGACGGTACCCGGCTCAGCATCCGCTACGAGCCGCCGGCGACGCCCGAGACCCCCGAGACGAGCAGGGCTCTCGAGGCGAGCAACCCTCCCGAGACGGACCAACGCCCGCCGGCCCGCCAGCACCTGCAACCCCAGGAGATGCGCGCCGATTTCGGCCTGCTGCCGCCCGAGCTCGGCCTCCGCTTCCGCGACCCCATGGGCGAGCCCGAGCTCGGCCGCGAGTTCCTCAATCATCCGTTCACCTTGCGGGATGGCGTCCTCGACGGGCGCGCCGTGAAGGTGCTGCGCTCGATGTCCGAGGTCGTGTTCAGCCGCAACAGCCGGGCCGAGGTGACGTTCTGGGTCGACCCCGAAAGCTTGCTGATCGTGCGCGCCGTCTACGACGGTCTGTTCAAGCAGGACGACGGTAACGAGCGCGCGGTCGCCACCGAGATGGACTTGAGCTACCGGCTCGGCGTCGCGTTGCCCGATCGGGTCTTCGCCCTCGAGATCGGGCCGGACGCCAGGGACATTACCGACATGATTGCCCGCGAGGGCCGTGCGGCGCTGGGGATGCTGCCGTGACCGACATCCTGGCGCGCCAGCGGCTGTCCTGGCGTGCTCCGCAGCGCGGCCGCGTGCGGGTGCAGCTCCTCGCCGCGGTGCGGCGCCGGCGCGCCGGGGTCGCCGAGCCGATTCTCCCCGTGGCGGCCGCAGGCGTGGCGTTCCTGCTCGCCGCGAGCCTGCTCGGGCCGTTCAATCCCGGGCTGACGCAGGTCCTGCTCATCGCCGCCCTGGCGACCCTCGCGGTGCCGGCTTGGCGCGCCTCGGCCGGGCGGAGGGGGATGCGCGTCCTCGTCGCGATCGCACCGCTGCTCCCCGCAGCGCTCGCCCCGCTGTGCGGTGACGACGGCGAGGCCGCGCGGCTCGCCGGTACCGCCGTCGCGGTCGCCGTGCTGGCGCAGGCCGCCCGCGGACATCGCGGCGGTGACGCGATGTCCGCCGCGGCATGGATGGTGGGAGTGGCGATCCTGCTCTATCTCGGCCAGCGTCATGTCACGCCGCTGTGGCGCGCCTTCGAGGCGATCGCCGGGGCCGTGTCGGTCGCCGCCGGCGCGCTGGCCGGGGAGGAGACCCGGCTCGGGCCGATCGCGGCCGGGCTGTGGCCCGGGCTGCTGGGGGTCGTCCTGGCAATTCCGGCGCTGCGCTACCGTCCGGTGGCGGCCGTCACCCACCTGATGGTGGTGGTCGTGGCCGTCGTCGCCTACGCGGCCTTCCAGATGCCGCTCGAGCGCTCGATCGCCGGAGCCCTCCAGCTTCTGCTCAATACGGCGCCCGCCTACCTCAACGATCTCGACCAGCCCAACCGGATCGTTCCGGGCGGATTGACCGGCTTCTCCAGCCTCGTAGTGTTGGCCGTCGTGCTGGTCTCGGCGCGGGTGACCAGGATCATATCGGGGCCGCCCGCTCCGCCGCCCGCCAACCCGGTTCAAGTCCGTGGCGGGTCCTTGCCGCGAGGCGCTCTCGTCGCGCTCGGCCTGCTGGCGATCGCGGCCGGTGCGGCGCTGGCCGGCGCCCGGTCGGTCCCGCCGCCCGTTCCCGGCCGCGCCGTGGCGTTTTACGACGGCGACCTCGATCTGTCGAAGCCGCTGGCCGGCCGCTACGGCCTGGTTCAATCCGGCATGTACGGATCGATGTGGGACCTGCTGGAGCGGGCCGGCTACCGCTGCAGGCGGATCACCGACGCTGAGCTCGCGGAGGAGGGCGCCCTGGCCGGCGTGTCGGCGCTTGTCGTCATCATGCCGCGCAAGGTGCTGGCGCCCGACGCCCACCAGGCGGTGTGGCGCTTCGTCGATCGAGGCGGCGGACTGCTGGTGCTCGGAGACCATACCGACCTGTTCGGCGTCATGGAGCCCCTCGACCGCCTGCTCGACCCGGTCGGCGTGCGTTTCATGTTCGATTCGGCGTTTCCGGTCCGCCGTCACTGGCAGTACGCGCTCGACGTCCGTCCGCACCCGATCACTGCCGGGATTCCCGACCAGGTCGACATTCAGATCGGCACCGGGGCGTCACTCCAACTGGTCGACGGCAGGGCGTCGCCGGTGATCGTCGGGCGCTACGCGTTCGGCGATTTCGGCAACCGCCTCAATGTCGGGCGCGGCGGCCTGCTGGGCGACTACCGCTACCAGGTCGGCGAACGGCTGGGCGACCTGCCGGTGGTTGCCGCCGCCGCGCACGGCCAGGGCCGGGTGATCGTGTTCGGCGACACCTCGACCTTCCAGGTGCTCGCGCTGCCCTCGTCGGCGGATTTCGTCGAGCGCATCCTGCGCTGGCTGAGCGTGCCGCCGCCGGATCGCCCCGGGCCATGGCCGCTGGTCGGCGGCCTGCTGCTCGCCGCCGCCGGGCTTCTGCTCCTGCTGCTGTACCGGCCGGCCGGGGCGCTCGCCCTGGTCGCCGCGGCGGTCGCCGTCGGCGACGCCAGCCATCAGTTGCTGCCGCGGCCGCAGCCGGCGACGTTCGCACCCGCCGCCTCGATGGCGGTGGTCGATGTCGGGACGGTGCCGCGGTTCCCGTTCGAGTTCTTCGCCGACGACTCCTACGGCGGCGTGTTCACGGCGCTGTTCCGCGCCGGCTATTTCCCGCTGTCCAACCTGCGCCGCGGGAGCGATCTGCTGGAGCAATCCGGCTTCGCGGCGTTCGTGCTGCCCACGCAGGCGCCGAGCGCGGGCCAGCGCCGGGCCGTCGCGGCGCTGCTGGCGCGCGGCGGCACGCTGCTGGTGGTCGACGGCCGGCCGGATCCGGCCGCAGCGAACGCCCTGCTCGCCGAGTGCGGGTTGCGTGTCGGATCCACGCCGCTCGGACCGGTCCACGTGCCCTGGGGCGAGGAGGTCGTGGACTTCGTCGACGCCTGGCCGGTGACGGCCGCGGCCGGACGGGACGTCAAGATCGATGCGCAATGGGAGAATTTTGCGCTGATCGCCGAGACCCGGGTCGGCCCGGGGCGGTGCATCGCCGTCGGCGACGGGCGCTTCCTCGCCGACAAGCGGTTCGAAGGCGAATTCCAGTTCCACCCGGTCAATCTGCGGTTCTTCGACCATCTGCTGGAGGGTCGCCCATCACCATGAGCCGCAGCCGGCTGATTCATGTTGGTCTCATCGTGGTCGCGGCGGGATGGCAGCTCGCGCTCGGCGAGACGGTCCCGGGCGCGACGCTCGCGGGGCCCGCGCTCGTCGCGATCGGGCTCGCCCTGATGGCAGCAGCCCTCCCGACCTGGCAGACGCGGCTCGGCGCCGTGGCCGCGGTGCTCGTTCTCACCGCGCTCGGCGCGCAGACTGCGGCCTGGGCGATGGCGGTGTGGAAGTCGGTGCCCGGGTCGGCGGATCTCATCGCCTGGGCGCTTGACATGCTGGGACTGCAGGCGGCTGCGGTCGACGGGCGGGTCGTCGTCCACGCCAGCAACCAGATGCTCGAATGGCTTCCCGGCACCGCCCGCATGGGCGGGTTCGTGGCGCTCGTCGTTGCCGCCGGGGCGCTGGCGGTCGCTGCCGTCTGCCCGGTCGAACGCCCGCTGCGTCTCGCCGGCTTCTGGCTGGGGGGCCTCGTGCTCTATGCGGTGCTGCGGCTGGTGGTGATCGCCGCCGCGCGGCCCGAGCTGCCGCTGCAGGGCCTGGAGACCAGCCCGTGGTGGAGCCTGATCACATGGCTGCCGTTCGCCCTGCTGGCGCCGAAGATCGCGCTGCGCATGCCGGGGCCGACGCCGGCGGCGGAGAGCTGGGCGCGCCCGGTGGCCGCACTGGGACTCGGCCTGCTGTGGACCATGGCGCTGGCCTTTGAGGAACCCGGCACGCCGAAGGCCGGGCGCGTGCTGTTCGACGATGCCCACGGCATCTGGGAGCCGACCAATCTCTCCTTCGATACCCGGGACTTCAGCCGGCGCACCGCGTATTCCTACAGCAACTTCTACGACCTGCTGGGGCGGCACTTTCACATCACCCGCTGGCGCGACGGCGCGCTGACGCCCGCGGCGCTGGGCGAGGCCGACGTGCTGGTGATCAAGACGCCGACCAAGCCGTTCGCCGCGGCGGAGATCGATGCGATCGGCCATTGGGTCGAGCAGGGCGGCGGGCTCTATCTGATCGGCGACCACACCGACCTGTTCGGCATGTCGACCTACATGAACGCGGTCTCCCGCCGGTTCGGGCTGGCCTTCCGCGCCGACGACACCTACGACGTCGCCACCGAGGGGCCGTCGACCTGGCGGCGGCCGCGGTGGCTCGCCCATCCGCTCGCTGGCCTGGTGCCGGCCTTCGAGTTCGAGACCACTTGCACGCTCGATGTGCCGCCGGCCGCCCGGGTGCCGGTGCTCGGCTATGCGCTCGGCACCGACCAGGCCGACTACAACAACCCCGGCTTCTTCGGGAACATCCATCTCGACCCGGCCGACGACTACGGCTTCTTCCCGCAGCTCGCCACCGTCCACTACGGCCGCGGCCGCGTCGCCGCGTTCGCCGACAGCACGCCGTTCTCCAACTTCTCCCTGTTCTTTCCGGGCCGCCCCGAAATGGCGCTGGCGACGGTTGCGTTCCTCAACCGGTCATCGACCAGTTGGCAGCATGCGCCGGCGGTGGCGGCGGCGGGCGCTCTGCTCTGTCTGTTCCTGCTGCTCACGGCGGCTCCCGCCGGACGGTGGGACACGGCCATTGTCGTGCTGGCCCTCGCGGTCGGGGTGGCGGCCGGGACGGCCGTCGTTGCCAGGGCTGCCTCCAGCCTGTCCATTCCGCCGCCCCATGCGCCGGTCAAGACGGTGGCCATCGATCGCTCGCTCTCGGGCGGGAGCTATCCGCCGGGCCTGATGACCGATCCGCGGTTCGACCTCGACGGCTTCGACAGCTTCGTCCTGGCGATCCAGCGGCTCAACTATGTGCCGGCCTTCGCCGACGATCTCATGGCGGCGCTGGACACCAGCGCGGCCGTGATCGTGGCGCATCCGATGCGCGCGCCGACGCGCGCCGAGCAGGACGCGATCGTGCGCTTCGTCTCGGGCGGCGGCGGGCTGCTGGTGGTCGACGGCATGTACCGCCCCGGCAGCGCCACCAACGA
>JBEKZK010000024.1:0-15358 GCA_049509935.1 Xanthobacteraceae bacterium
GTGGCATCACCCAGGAGCGCCTCGACCGCGCCGGTCGCCTCTCGCGACGTGGCGACGAGATCGGGCTCGGACTCATGCCGGGACGCGGCAAGCGACATGTCGGGATCCTCCAAAGCCGGCGCAGAACCGTCGCGCCGGGACAGCGACTGTATGCGTGCACTGCACAAAAGGAAACATTCTCGAGCAGCCATCCGTTCCCGTGCGGCTGTTGCGCACCGGCGGAAACCCCACCCGTGCACCATTGACGCGCGAAGCGAATCCCCGAGTGAATGCCGCCGGCGCTTGCCAATCCGCGGCGGCGCGGCCATGTGTGGGCCGTCATCGTCCTTCGCGAGCGATCCCGTGCGCCTCCTGCGGTCCGGTCTCGGCATCCCGATCGAAGCGGTACGGGAATTCATCTCCGACGAGAGCTGGGCCATCGCCAGCCACATCGCGCTGTCGATCCTGCTGGCGTTGTTCCCGTTTCTGATCGTGCTGACCGCGCTCGCCGGGTTCTTCGGCTCCAAAGAGCTCGCCGACGCGGCAGCGCGGATCCTGCTGGACACATGGCCGCCGGAGGTCGCGGGCCCGCTCGCGGGCGAGATCAACGCGGTGCTCACCGGCGCGCCGAGCGGCGCATTGACCTTCGGCGTCGTGTTCGCGGTGTATTTTTCCTCGAGCGGCATCGAGAGCCTGCGGATCGGACTGAACCGCGCCTACGATCTGGTGGAGACGCGGAGCTTCTGGCTGATGCGGCTGGAATCGATCGGCTATGTGCTGCTCGGCGCCTTCGCGCTGCTGGCGCTCGCCCTGCTGGTGGTGCTCGCCCCGCTCATTCTCGCGACGCTGTCGCGCTACGCCCCCTGGGTCGAACCGTTTGGCTGGATGGTGACGTTTGGCCGCTACGCCGTCGCGTCGGTGGCGCTGACCGGTGCGCTGGTCATCGTCCATCTCTGGCTGCCGTCCGGGCGCCGGCGCCTGCGCGACATCGCGCCCGGCGTCGTCGCCACCCTGGCGCTGTGGCTGGCGACCGGCGAAGCGTTCGGTCGCTACCTGGCGCGGTTCGCCTCCGCCTACGCGGCGACCTATGCGGGGCTAGCTTCGGTGATGATCGCGCTGGTGTTTCTGTACTGGACGGCGTGCATCTTCATCTACGGCGGCGAATTCAATGCCGCGATCCTGCGGCGGCGCAAGGCGCGCGACATGTAGCCCGGATGGAGCGCAGCGTAATCCGGGGGCGGCCTCGCGGTGTGGGACGTCTGCTCCCGGATTTTCATCCGGGCTGCAATTTTGAGACCGTAGGGTGCGCAAAGCGAAGCGTGCCCACCCTCGGGCGCCGCCGGTGGGGACGGCGCGAAGAGCGCGCCTTTGCCCACCCTACCAAATACAACGCTAGCTTCCCCCAGCCGCCTCGACGGCGTCGTCGAAATTGCGCAGGCCGGGCCGCGGCGTCCCGACCAGCACCGCCATGTTTCCGGGCGGATGCTGGTTCTTCCACATCTTCACGTGCGCCTGGGCGATCTGTCCCCAGGGGAAGACCTCGCTCATGCACGGATCGATGCGCCGCTCCTGCACGAAGCGGTTGGCCGCGGACGCCTGCTTGAGGTGAGCGAAGTGCGAGCCCTGGATGCGCTTCTGCCGCATCCAGACGTAGCGGGCGTCGAATGTGAGATTGTAGCCGGTGGTGCCGGCGCAGAACACCACCATGCCGCCGCGCTTGACCACCAGGCAGGACACCGGGAACGTCTGCTCGCCCGGATGCTCGAACACGATGTCGACGTCGCGCTTGCCGGTGATGTCCCAGATCGCCTTGCCAAACTTGCGCGCCTCCTTGGTCCAGGTATCGTATTCGGGCGTGCCGACCTTGGGCATCGGCCCCCAGCACTTGAACTCCTTGCGGATGATCACGCCCTTGGCGCCCAGCCCGAGCACGTATTCGCGCTTGCTCTCGTCGGAGACGATGCCGATCGCGTTGGCACCCGACGCGGCCACCAGTTGCACGCCGAACACGCCGAGCCCGCCGGAGGCACCCCACACCAGCACGTTGTCACCCGGCTTGAGAATGTGCGGGGGATGCCCGAACAGCATGCGGTAGGCGGTCGCCAGGGTGAGCGTGTAGCAGGCCGCCTCCTCCCACGTCAGATGCGCGGGCTTCGCCATCAGCTGGCGCGACTGCACCCGGCAGAACTGGGCGAACGAGCCGTCCGGCGTCTCGTAGCCCCAGATCCGCTGCGACGGCGAGAGCAGCGGGTCGCCGCCGTTGCAGTCCTCGTCGTCGCCGTCGTCCTGATTGCAGTGGATGATGACCTCGTCGCCGACCTTCCAGCGCCTGACCTTGTTGCCGACCGCCCACACCACGCCGGAGGCGTCGGAGCCTGCGATATGGAAGGGATTCTTGTGGATATCGAGCGGCGAGACCGGCTGGCCGAGGCCGGCCCAGATGCCGTTGTAGTTGACCCCGCCGGCCATCACGAAGACCAGCGCCTCGTCGTCGCCGATCGGCCAGGTCGGCACCACCTCGAGCTGCATAGCGGTGTCCGGCGGGCCGTGACGCTCCTTGCGGATCGCCCAGGCATGCATGCGCTCCGGGACGTGCCCGAGCGGCGGGATCTGGCCAATCTCGTAGAGGTCCTTGGGCGCGCCCGCGCCGGGCGGCTTCATCTGGGTTACGACCGACATGCCAGTGCTCCCTGAGACACGGCGCGGCGGCGCCGGGCTGTCACTCTGCCGCAATCGTTGCTGCAGCGCAACAGCATCACCGTTGCGCCTTTCGCCGGATGCGACCGCCTGCCACGACCCAAACGATCGACGCAACCCGAGGCCCGCCGCGGTCGACCCGGATATTCGCTGACAGGGTCCGCATCCCACGATATCGTGGCCTCGTTGCACTGCAACAGATCGGGATCCGACAGCGATGCGCGACAAACCGTGGATTTTTCGCACCTACGCGGGCCATTCGACCGCATCCGAGTCGAACGTGCTCTACCGGAACAACCTCGCGAAGGGTCAGACCGGTCTGTCGGTCGCCTTCGATCTGCCGACCCAGACCGGGTACGATTCCGACCATCCGCTGGCCCGCGGCGAGGTCGGCAAGGTCGGCGTGCCGATCAGCCACCTCGGCGACATGCGGGCGCTGTTCAAGGACATTCCGCTCGCCGAGATGAACACCTCGATGACGATCAACGCGACGGCGCCCTGGCTGCTCGCGCTCTACATCGCGGCGGCCGAGGAGCAGGGCGCATCGCGCTCGGCCCTCCAGGGCACCACGCAGAACGACATCATCAAGGAATATCTGTCGCGCGGCACCTACGTGTTCCCGCCCGCCCCGTCGATGCGGCTGACCAAGGACATGATCGTGTTCACGACCGCAGAGATGCCGAAGTGGAACCCGATCAACGTCTGCTCCTATCACCTGCAGGAGGCCGGCGCGACGCCGGTGCAGGAGCTCGCCTTCGCGCTCGCCATCGCGATCGCGGTGCTCGACCGCGTCAAGGCGTCGGGCGAGGTGGTGCCGGAGGCGTTCGGCGAGGTGGTCGGGCGCATCTCGTTCTTCGTCAATGCCGGGCTGCGCTTCGTCACCGAGATGTGCAAGATGCGCGCCTTCGCCGAGCTGTGGGACGAGATCACCGGCGAGCGCTACGGCGTCACCGATCCCAAGCAGCGGCTGTTCCGCTACGGCGTGCAGGTCAATTCGCTCGGCCTGACCGAGCAGCAGGCCGAGAACAACGTCTACCGCATCCTCATCGAGATGCTCGCGGTGACGCTGTCGAAGCGCGCGCGCGCCCGCGCGGTGCAGCTGCCGGCATGGAACGAGGCGCTCGGCCTGCCGCGCTCGTGGGACCAGCAGTGGTCGCTGCGCATGCAGCAGATCCTCGCCTACGAGACCGACCTGCTCGAGTACGGCGACATCTTCGACGGCTCCGCCGAGATCGGCCGCCAGGTCGAGCTGCTCAAGCGCGAGGCGCGCGAGGAGCTCGCCCGCATCGACCAGATGGGAGGCGCGGTGGCGGCGGTCGAATCGAGCTACATGAAACAGAAGCTGGTCGAATCGAACAGCCGGCGGCTGGAGGCGATCGAGCGCGGCGAGCAGGTGGTGGTCGGCGTCAACCGCTATGTCGAGACCGAGGCCTCGCCGCTCGGCGCCGGCGAGGGCTCGATCCTCACGGTGCCGGAAGGCGTCGAGGCCGGGCAGATCGCGCGGCTGCAGGCCTGGCGCGCGGCGCGTGACGGCAAGGCGGTCGCGACCGCGCTGAAGGATCTCGAGAGCGCCGCGCGGAGCGAGCAGAACCTCATGCCGCTGACGATCGCGGCGGCGCGGGCCGGCGTCACCACCGGCGAGTGGGGCACGGCGCTGCGCGGGGTGTTCGGCGAATACCGCGCGCCGACCGGCGTCGGCCGCGCCGCGCGCAGCGACGGCGCCGGCCTCGACCATGTGCGCGGCGACGTCGAGCGGGTGTCGCGCAAGCTCGGACGGCGGATCAAGCTCCTGGTCGGCAAGCCCGGGCTGGACGGGCATTCCAACGGTGCCGAGCAGATCGCGGTGCGGGCGCGCGATGCCGGCATGGAGGTGGTGTACGAGGGCATTCGCCTCACCCCGGCGGCGATCGTCAATGCGGCCCTGGAGGAGGGCGTGCACGTGGTCGGCCTGTCGATCCTGTCGGGCTCGCACGTGCCGCTGGTGCGCGACGTGGTGGCGCGCATGCACGAGGCCGGGCTCGACGACGTGCCGATCGTGGTCGGCGGCATCATCCCGCCGGACGACGAGAAGCTGCTGAAGGCCGCCGGCGTCGCCGCCGTCTACACGCCGAAGGACTTCGAGCTCAACCGCATCATGGCCGACATCGTGCGCATCGTCGACGCCGGCGTCACCAAGGCGGCGTAGATCCGTAGTGTGGGCAAAGGCGCTCTTGCGCCGTGCCCACCGACGGCGCCCACGGTGGGCTGGCTTTTGCAGGATGGAGACTTTCCGCACATGCTGAACGGTAGGGTGGGCAAAGGCGCTCTTGCGCCGTGCCCACCGACGCGCCCACGGTGGGCACGCTGCGCCATAGCCCGCGAAGACGGGCGTTCGCCCTTTAGGCCCACCCTGCGGTCTGCGAATTCTACTGGCTTTCCAGCCTGGCTGTCGCATGCGCCGCGATGATGGCGGCGAGCGCGCTCGGGCTCATCGGCTTGATCAGGTAGGCGTCCATGCCGGCGGCGCGTGCGGCGGCCTCGGCGCCGGCGCCGGCGCGGCCCGAGACGCCGATGATCGGGGTGCGCCCGACCTCGCCGGGCAGCGCGCGGATGCGCCGCGCCGCCTCGATGCCGTCGATGCCCGGCAGCATGACGTCCAGCAGCACCATGTCGTGGCCGCCGGCCGCGACCGCCTCGACCGCGCCCTCGCCGGTGCCGACGAAATCCACCCGGTGGCCGAGCTCGGTCAGGATGGTGTTGAGGATCACCCGGCCGTAAGGATTGTCCTCGGCGCACAGGATGCGCAGGCGTGGCGCCGCGGCACCGGCGGCTCCCGCCGGGCCGGGTGGGGCCGTGTCGTGCCCGCCTTGGGCCCGCTCGACGACGGCGGTGAGACGAAACGTGCTGCCGCCGTGGCGCCGGCTCACGACGGTGACGTTGCCGCCCATGGCCTTGGCCAGACGCTTGACGAAGACGAGGCCGAGCCCGGCGCCGCCGAAGCGGTCCGCCGCGCCGCGAATGGTCTGGGTGAAGGGCCGAAACAGCCGGCCGATCTCGGCCCTGGTCATGCCGATCCCGCTGTCGGTCACCGAGAAGACGAGGCGCACGCGCCCGCGGGCAGCCGGCTCGGCACCCGCCGCAAAGACGACCTTGCCGCGCTCGGTGAACTTGATGGCATTGTCGACCAGATTTTCCAGCGCCGCCCGCAAGCGGACGGATTCGCCCGCCACCAGATCGGGCAGGTCGGACGAGATCGTCACCTGGGCGGAGAGCCCCTTTGCTTCGGCACGAGCCGTCAGCATCGCGCCGACCACTTCGGCGAGCCGCCGCGGCGCGAACCGCTCCGTGGACAGGTTGAGCTTGCCGCGCCCAGCCTTGACGCCGTCGACAACCAGGGTGGTGAGCTGGGCGAGATGCTCGGCGGCACTTTTCACCGCCATCGCCCAGCCGCGCTCGCGCTCCGGCAGGTCGGAGGCCGCCAGCAACTCGCCGATCGCCAGGATTCCAGTGAGCGGCGTGCGCACCTCGTGGGCGAGCGCGGCGACCGCCATCTCGACAGCGCTCGGCCGCGCGCGCGCCGGCGCCCGGCGCGGAGCCCGGCGGCTCCGCGTCCGCTTGGCTGCTGATTTTTGTTGCTTCGTGCGGACCATCACCACTCCCGGGCACACCATGGCACGAAGCCCAGGCGTCGACCACACGTGAGGCCTGTCATCAATCGAGCCCGATCAACCGCCGGATGTCCGCGGGCGTCAGGCCCCGGGCGCGAAGCTCGCGCAATCCCGTGGAGCTCGTCGATTTCGCGAGCTTGCGGCCGTCCGGCCCGAGGATCAGGCGATGGTGATGCCAGAGCGGCGCCGGCAATCCCAGCAGCGTCTGCAGGAGCCGATGGATGCTGGTCGACCAGAACAGATCCCGGCCGCGCACCACGTGGGTGACGCCTTGCAGCGCGTCGTCGACGACGACCGACAGATGATAGCTGGTCGGCGTCTCCTTGCGCGCCAGCACCACGTCGCCCCAGTCCTGCGGCCGCGCCACGACCGTCGCGGCCTCTCCGGCGGGCTCGTGACCGGTCTCGATCCAGGCGAGCGGCCCGCTCTCCTGGAGCGCTGCGCGCATGTCGAGCCGCAGCGCGAACGGGTCGCCGGCCTCCAGACGCCGGCGCCGCTGCGCCGGCGTCAGCGATGTGGCGCTGCCGGGATAGAGCGGGGCGCCGTCGGGATCGGCCGGCCACGGACCCGCGCGCTCCCGCTCCGCCACAATGGTGACGATCTCCGCCCGGCTCTCGAAGGCCGGATAGACGAGGCCCCGCTGCTCCAGGCTCGCGAGCGCCGCGCGATAGTCCGCGATGTGCTCGGACTGGCGGCGGACGCCCGGCTCGACCGACACGCCCAGCCAGGCGAGATCCTCGTGGATCGCCGCCTCGAACTCCGGCCGGCAGCGGGTGCCGTCGATGTCCTCGATGCGCAGCAGCAGCCGGCCCCGTGCGGCGCGCGCCATCTCGCTGTTGACGATCGCGCTCAGCGCGTGGCCGAGATGCAGGTAGCCGTTGGGGCTCGGCGCGAAGCGGAAGACCGGGCGCATCGTGGAAGCGGTTTGCTCGTTGAGAGAGTTGCGACAGCGGCATCGCGCCGGTAGACGCAGGGGTCCAATATGTCGTGGCGTGGGGCGGCGCAACGACGGGCGCTCCAAACCACCATCATGGCGACATGGCCACCCACATCCACACCGAGGCCGATCTCGATGCCGCGCTGGCCGGCCTGATCGCGATCGACCCGCGGCTTGCCGCGGTGCTGGCGATTGCCGGCCGGCCGCCGCTGCGCCGCCGTCCGGGCGGCTTCAAGGGTCTTGCGGCGATCATCGTGGCGCAGCAGCTGTCGACCGCGAGCGCCGGCGCGATCTGGGCACGGCTCGAGGCAGCGCTCGACCCGTTCGACCACGAGACCCTGCTGCGCACCCGGCCGGACAAGCTCAAGCGCGTCGGACTGTCGGGGCCGAAGATCCGCGCCCTGAAGGCGATCGCGCGGACGATCCGGCAGGGCGGGGTCGACCTCGAGGGCATCGCCGAGCTGCCGTCCGACGCGGCGCACCAGGCGCTGACGGCACTGCACGGCATCGGGCCGTGGACCGCCGATATCTACCTGCTGTCCTGCGTCGGCCACGCCGACGCCTTTCCGGCCGGCGATCTCGCCCTGCAGGAGGCCGCGCGGCTCGCCTTCGCGCTGGAGGCGCGGCCGACCACCCGGGAGATGGGACCGATCGCCGAAGCCTGGCGGCCGTGGCGTGGAGTGGCGGCCTGGCTCCTGTGGACCTATTATCGCGCCGTCAAAGGGCGCGAGGCCGCGCCCGTCCAGCCGAAAACCTGACACGGAGGGTGCGATGGCCGCTCTGCTCGACGGTCCGCGGATCGAGCCGCGCAGCGGCCGGGCCAGCCGGCTGGTGGTCTTCCTCCACGGCTACGGCGCCGACGGCAACGACCTGATCGAGATCGGCCGCGCCTGGCAGAAGGCGATGCCGGAGGCGGCCTTCGTCTCCCCGCATGCGCCCGAGCCGTGCGGCATGGCGCCGGTCGGCCGCCAGTGGTTCGCGCTGACGATGCGCGATCCGGGCGAGCGCTGGACCGGCGTGAACAAGGCGGCGCCGGTGCTGAATGCCTTCCTCGATGCCGAGCTCGGCCGCCGCAATCTCACCGAGCGGGCGCTGGCGCTGGTCGGGTTCAGCCAGGGCACCATGATGGCGCTGCACGTCGGCCTGCGCCGCAAACAGCCGCCGGCCGCGATCCTCGGCTATTCGGGGCTCCTGGTGCTGCCGGGAGACGAGCCGGCGGCGATCGCCTCCGAGATCACCGGACACCCGCCGGTCCTGCTCATCCACGGCGACAGCGACGATCTCATCCCGGCGGAGGCCCTGTTCCAGTCCGCCCAGGGCCTGGCGGCGCTCGATATCCCGGTCGAATGGCATCTGTCCCAGGGAGTCGGCCACGGCATCGACGGCGAGGGCCTGCGCCATGGCGGCGAGTTCCTGATTCGCCGGCTCGCGGCCGGCCGCTGAGCAGCCCGGGCAGCGCGGCCCCGCGCCACAAGGGGTTGCGGCATGCTTCACAATACGGTCACGGTCGCCTATACATTGTAGGCCTTGCTGCCATGCGGCAATTGAAGGAGGGCAAGGAGCTTCGCCTTGAATGTGCATGTGTCATCCGGCGGGTGGCCCGCCCTGGTGCTCAATGCGGACTTCCGGCCGCTGAGCTACTATCCGCTGTCGCTGTGGTCGTGGCAGGACGCGATCAAGGCGGTCTTCCTCGACCGGGTCAACATCGTCGCCCACTACGACAAGGCGGTGCGCAGCCCGAGCCTGGAGATGCAGCTGCCGAGCGTGGTGTCGCTCAAGACCTTCGTGCGCCCCTCGACGCACCCGGCGTTCACCCGCTTCAACGTGTTCCTGCGCGACAAGTTCGCCTGCCAGTATTGCGGCGACCGCGACGACCTGACCTTCGACCACCTGCTGCCGCGCTCGCGTGGCGGCCACACGACGTGGATGAACGTCGTGGCCGCCTGCTCGGCGTGCAATCTGCGGAAGGGCAACATGACGCCGGCCGAATCCGGCATGTGGCCCGAGCAGATGCCGTTCCAGCCCACCGTCCACCATTTACACCGCAACGGCCGGCTGTTTCCGCCCAACTATCTGCACGAGAGCTGGCTCGACTATCTCTATTGGGATACCGAGCTGGATCCGTGAGCATGGGCGGCGTGCGACGCTGCCATCTCGGGCGGATGTGCACGGGCGCGTTCAGCCCGAGGCGCCTTTCGACGGCCGAGATCTCCTTCCGCACGGCGGACTTGTTGCGACCCGAAAGCGCGGCCTTGGCCACCGCCGTGGCGTACGCCTGAAAGTCGCAGGTATCGTAGCCCAGCGGGGTCGTCCGGCAAGCCGCCCCAGGGGCACGGCCGGGAGATCGGCGAGGCCGCGGCGGCGGATTCGATCTGCACAAATCCTGCACGACAATCCTGAGTCTCTGAGGGGCGCCACCCCGCCGGCTGCAATCGGAAACGCTATTCGGAGCGGGTGTGAAACGACCATCGCCTCAACGCCCTTCGACGCCCGTGAATGCCCCCGACCCCACCAACTCAGGATCGATGACGATGATCAGCTTTCCGATTGCCCGACCCGCGATCCCGTTCGGGATGTCCGGCCCGTTGCGAATCCTCGGCGCCGCCGCCGGCGTGACGACGCTCGCGGACTGGCTGTTCTACCGGCACACGCCCGGCATCTCGATTGCGATCTTCGCGACGGCGCTGTGCGCCGCCGCGCTGCTGACCAACCCGGTTCGTGCGAGCCGGACCGAGCTCGTCGCCGCGGCGGCGGTTCTCGCCGCCGCCCTGCTTCCGGCGTTCGAGGAATTCGGCGTCCTGTCGCTGGCCTTCGCAGTCATGGGCGCCCCGACGTGCGTACTTCTGGCCACCGGGTGGCCGGCGCGGCCTGCTGCGCAACGGCTCGGCGATCTCGGTTGGATGATCGTCTCCGGTCCGTTCCGGTTGGCGGCCGATCTCGATTCGGTCGTCCGCCACGCCCGGCAGCGCGACGTGGCGAAGCACGGCGTCAACTGGCTCGTGGCCTGGATCGTGCCGGTCGGGCTCGGCGGCGTATTTCTGCTGTTGTTTTCGCTGGCCAATCCGCTCATCGAGAGCTGGTTCGCCAGCGTCGACACGTCGCGATGGTGGGACCTCGACAAGGTGCGGCCGTTGTTCTGGCTCCTCGTCGTCGCCCTGACATGGCCGTTTCTGCAGGTTCGGCTGGACAGCAAACCGACGCTGCAAGACTTTCAGGCCATGCCGGACTTGCCGCCGATGCCGTCGCCGCCGGCCGGAGGCTCGCGCGCCGCTATGCCGCCCACACCGGCCGCGGCCGGACCGCTGTTCGGCAAGACCGCCATCCTGCGTTCGCTGGTTCTGTTCAACGCGCTGTTCGCCGTGCAGTCTGCGCTGGACATCGCCTATCTGTGGGGCGGCGTGGCGCTTCCGGCCGGCATGAGCTACGCCGCCTACGCGCATCGCGGGGCCTATCCGCTGATCGCGACCGCGCTCCTCGCCGGTGCATTCGTGCTCGCTGCCATGCGGCCCGGAGCACCCACCGAACGTTCCCGCCCGATCCGAGGGCTGGTGTTTCTGTGGGTCGGTCAGAACGTTCTGCTCGTGCTCTCCTCGATGCTCCGCCTCGATCTCTACGTCGAGGCGTATTCGCTCACCGGATGGCGTTGCGCCGCGTTCATCTGGATGCTGCTCGTCGCCATCGGCCTGGTCCTGATCGTGGCCAGGATCGCACTCGACCGGCCCAACGGCTGGCTGCTCTGGAGCAATGCCGCGGTGCTCGTAGCGACGCTCTACGCCTGCAGCCTGACGGATTTCTCCGGCCTGATCGCGCATTTCAACGTGATGCACAGCCGCGAGATCTCCGGCGTCGGCGAGCCGATCGACATGCGGTATCTGTGCGAGCTCGGGCCAGCGGCGCTTCCCGCCCTTGACCTGCTGGCCGTCAGGATGAATGCGGATGGACGGCTTGCCGCGGCCGGCCTGTCGGTCTGCCGGAGGAACCTGTGGATGATCCACCACACGCATACGGACGATTGGCGGGCCTGGACCTTCCGCGGCCATCGGCTCGAACGGTTTCTCGATGACGACACCGCTCGTGCTACCACCGGCGCGGACCGGTCGACGAACTGACAGGAGAGCCGCGTGGCGCATCGCATCCTCGTGGTCGACGATGATCCGCACATCCGCGATGTCATCAGCTTTGCGTTGGAAAAGGCCGGCATGACCATCGAAACGGCGCGCGACGGTGGCGAGGCGCTGACGAGCTTCCGGCGGCAGCCGCCCGACATGATCATTCTCGATATCGGGATGCCGGACACCGACGGGCTCGCGGTGTGCCGGGAAATCCGCAAGTCCTCCAACGTTCCGATCCTGTTCCTGTCGGCGCGCGGCGACGAGATCGACCGGGTCATCGGACTGGAGATCGGCGGCGACGACTATGTGACCAAGCCGTTCAGCCCGCGCGAGATGGTCGCTCGATGCTGCGCGCCCATCGCGGCTCGATCCGTCTCGCTCCCGCCGACCACGGCGTCGCCTTCCTGGTGACGTTCCCGGCCGCGCCGTGAATCGGACCTGTCGCCGGTCGCCTTCGGCCATACCTCGGCGGCCGATCGCCGGCACGCTCGGCGACATTTCCGCCGAGGCGCTATTCGCCATGACGCGCGACTTGGTCGCGGTGCGCATGAACGGCAAACCGACCGTGATTGCCCGCCGCCTCGATCACCTCGAAGACCACCTGTTCGCGGAGACGTTCGACGTGAACCCGCGCTATCAACCCTGTGAATTCCGGACGCCGGTTGCGGCCACTACGCGACGCCTTCAGGCCTATTGATCGCCCGTTCCAATTCTTCGAGCCGTTTTATGATTTCATCAAACGCAGGCGTCGGATCATCGAAGATCATCGGTGCCATCTCCTTATAGTCCTTGCGCAAATCCGCAAGTCGATCAGGATTGGGACGCAAACGAAGCGTACCCCGACGCCCGGTTTCATAATGCGCCCATGCTGAGCGAAAGAACAACGATTTGTGATTGGCGACCTGTATGAGAAGGTCGATGTCCTGCATCGCTGCCTTGCCCTCTTCTCCGTCAGCCAGCATGGTCGTAGTAGTGCCGAGACTGGTATAGCGGCGTCGCTAAGTCTGCCGGTCGATGATGTTCGGCGTGCAGGATGGTCGCCTTTTCCCAGAACGTTCGCCGCAATGCGAGCACGTCGACTGTGCACGTCGGCGACTCAAAGAAATCCGGAAACTCTTCCGCTGCGTAGGACTGAATGTCCCGTTGCTCCATAGGCCATGCATCGCCTCGCGCACCGAACTCAAGCTTCACGCGCCGGCTGAGATAGGTGAGTCCGGCATAGTCGGATTGACCAAGGCTTGCTGGATAATAAAAAAGCAAGTTCTGTGGCTCTTCGTCATCGATCATTAAGCTCCATCCGGCCTCCTCTAAAGAACCAAGCTGGCTGGTGATCGCACCGTTGAGTCGAGGTAACAACACTGTCGCGATATGGTTTTTGACATCCGCCACGAGATCGTCGATTAACTTCTTGGCCCGCTTCTTTGAGGTCGCGGCTACTGTCCCGGGGTCGCGTTCGCCGACGTACCCGAGGTCTTTTCTATCAAACGAGAGATCGATATCCTCTGAGAACCGTCGAATCGCGCCGTAGGCCTTCGAGAGCGACGTGCCTCCCTTGAAGACGAGGCCGGGGTTACCATCGCCTTTCAGGCCGAATATGCGCTTGAGTGTCCAGCAGACCCAGAAGTCTTTCTCGATAATCGCATTCGCCACGCCGCGGGCAGCGCCCGTCTCGTTGAAGAGCGCCGCTCTGTCAGAAGTGGGCAGACGGGCGACCTTGTCCATGACATTTCAGCCCGAACTCGATTGCCCGGCAATCCGATTCAACGCGGGTCGCATCCAGGCAGGTGCCTGATTAGCACGCTTGGCCAGCGCCCGCCGGTCGGATGCCGTGAGGTGCTGCGCGGCGGCGCTCACAACGGCCGGTACAGAATCCGGCCCCAAGTGGCGTAGCGCCTGAACGACGGTGCCGGCCATGCTGCCCGCCGCCACTAGGTGCTTCGGCGAAGCGTGACGGATATGGACAGTCCTCAAGCCTAGCGCGACCCGCCTCGACGGACCATCCGTCAGGTACACGGTACGCGCCGGAACCTGCGTGGATAGCCCCAGTGCGTTGGCGGCCTGTGCCCCAGCCACCTGCAAACTCGATCCGGTCTCACGCGCCAAGGCCTTCGCGACTGCGTCCGGCGCCGGCGCCAACAGCCCAAGTCGGGAATGGACCTGCGGGTAGTCGTACAGACCCCGCGCGAGTCGGCGCAGTCGGCCGTCCTTGGCGAGACGCGACAACGCTTTGTCGACCGCTGCCCGGTTGCCCAAATCGAGAAAGTCGACGGGCGTGAAGACGCTGCCGCGGCCACGCGCACGAGCGCGTCGCAGAATTCGTTTCAACACGGAATTCATGGAGGACCTCTTTTGTGGTCAGAAAATAGCACATATTTTTCTGACATTAAAGAGATGTAATCATCCCCTCATCATCCCCTCCATGCTCGCTCCATGTTGGTATCCTTCCGAGGCGGCTCCTCGCGCGCTCTCAGCCCCGCTTGGCCCTCACCCGCCAGATCACGTGGCCCACGTCGTCCGCCACCAGCAGGGAGCCGTCGGGGCCGATCGCCACCCCGACCGGGCGTCCGTATGACGCCGCCTCGTCGGGTGCCAGGAACCCGGTCAGGATATCGCGCGGCGGCCCGGCCGGGCGTCCGTTCGCGAACGGTACGAAGACGACCTTGTAGCCGCTCAGCGTGCTCCGGTTCCACGAGCCGTGCTGTCCGATCACCATGCCCTCGGGAAAGCCGGGAAGCGTGCCGGCGGGCAGCCAGCACAGGCCGAGCGAGGCGGTGTGGCCGCCCAGCGCATAGTCCGGCGTGATCGCCTTGGCGACCGCCGCCGGATCCTGCGGCACCCGGTTGTCCACCGTCTGCCCCCAGTAGCAATAGGGCCAGCCGTAGAAGCCGCCGTCGCGTACCGAGGTCAGATAGTCGGGAGGCGTCTCGTCGCCCAGGCCGTCGCGCTCGTTGACCACCGTCCACAGCACGCCGCTCCGCGGCTCCCAGGCGAGGCCCACCGGGTTGCGCAGGCCGCTGGCAAACACGCGGCTGCTGCCGCTCGCCGGATCGAGCTCGTAGATGGCGGCGCGGCCCTGCTCGGCGGCCATGCCGCTGTCGCCGATGTTGCTGAGCGAGCCGACCCCGACGAAGAGCTTTTGGCCATCGGGGCTCGGCAGCAGGCTCCGCGTCCAGTGCCCGCCGGGTTTGAACCCGGCCAGCTTCCGCCCTGGCGCAGAGATGCGGGTCGCGCCTGCCACATACGGAAAGGCGACCACGCCGTCGGTGTTGCCGACGTAAAATGTGTCGCCCAGCAGCGCCATGCCGAACGGCTGGTTCAGGCCCTCGAGGAATTTTTCCCGGGTCTCGGCGACGCCGTCGCCGTCCAGGTCGCGCAGCAGCGTGATGCGATTCGGGCTGACCCCGACGGCGGCGGCGCGTTTCAACGTGCTGAGCATGGCGTAGTCGAAAACGCTCCTGATCGGTCCGGCCACCATCGTGGCCTCGGCGACGAGCACGTCGCCGTTGGGCATGACGTGGATCCAGCGAGGATGCGTGAGACCGGACGCAAACGCATTGACTTCGAGCCCCGGTGCCGCAGCCGGGCTCTGCCCGGGAGTCCAGCCCCTCGCCGTCGGCATCTTCAGCGTCGGGATGCGGCCCTGCGGCCTGGCCGCCGGGATGTCCGGAGTGGTGCCGAACGCCGGCTCATGCGCGCCGCCCTGCAGCCGCCGCCACTGGACCGCCGCAGAGCCGATCAGCGCGACGATCTGCGCGAAGATGCCAGACAAGCTCATTGCACTCCCCCCGTTTGGTCGACCGTCAATCCGCCCGCCCCAGCGGCAGCGACGTCAGGCAAACTTCGGCATGATCTCCGCGGCCAGCAAGTCGTGCGTTTCCATGACGGTCTTGCACGCGCTGCTGATCAGCAGCTGGACTCCCGCCTCGGCATAGCGGCCGACCAGGTCGGTCGCCTGCGATACCACTCCGGCGAAGCCGCGGAAATAC